>NZ_JAUBRP010000127.1:0-10048 GCF_036701935.1 Microcoleus sp. M2_D5
TTAAATTTGTTGGCCATATTACATCTCCTCTACTTTTAGCCTACATTTAGTGTACCTTCATAGTGAATTGGTATTAGGCAAATGATGCGAGGATTGCTATATTATTTTTGACACCAAAAAGAAAGAAATCTTAGAAAATTTGGAGCGTCCACTAACTTTCTATGCTAAGGAATTTGTCACTACTTTAGAACGTGATTTTTGGAGTTGAGGTCACGTTCTAAAGTAGTGACATATGGGATTTATGAATACCAACAAAATCGAGTAGATCTAAAATTAGAAAATAGTAAATATACCAATGAATTAGCCTCTGACTCTTTAAAAAAATGGTGGAATAATTATGGTATAGCTACCTACCCTAATGCTAATTCTATTTGGGCTATCCGGTGATGGGAGGTAGTAATAAGCTGTGTTGCATCTAAATTGCCTATGGTATTAGAGAGGGAGAGAGGGAGAAGGAGAGGGGGAGAGGATTTGACGATTTTTGACCGGGTCTCGAAATATACAATTTACCCTCTTTATACATCAAAACATAATCAAGAAAGAACATCGACTTTTTCCTCATATTACTAGGGCTTGTCAAGGAGTGATTTTTACAATTTGAGAATTAGTCAAATCTGTCTTCGCAAAAAAATAAACTAAAGCAAGACTATCTATAGCTGTAAATATTCTTAGGAATGAGAATTAAATAACTTCCACAAGTTTGTGGGATGGGCTCTTATAGCCCGTCATGAGTGGACGGGCGGGACGCCCATCCCACAATAACAATTAAAATTGTAAGTTATTTAATTCGCGATCCTTAATAGAGTTTATAAAACTGGTCGAAAGGTGGCTGATAATTTCAAAAATACTATGGAAGTTGTTTGTGACGAAGATTTCCCCAAATGGAATTATCGAACCGTACCCCAATTTGAGTCATTCATTAAGTTATTTATTTTTACTTCCTAATTCCTGACTCCTGATTCCTTCAACGTCCCTATGACTAATTACTGATGCTCAATTACTGAAGATTAATTTTTAAATAGTGGTTCTTGATAAAGCGGGACAGTAAAAGTAACAGTCGCTCCCAGCCCTTCTCCCATACTGTAAAAATTTACTGTACCCCCCATTGCTTCTACCAGTTTTTGAGAAATAGCCAACCCCAGACCGGTGCCGCCGTATTGCCTGGTACGATCGCCGTCTACCTGAAAAAACGACTCAAATAATTTATCCTGCTTGTCGAGAGAAACCCCAATGCCGGTATCAGCGACTCGGATTTTCACCATTCCGGGGAACTGCTGGTTGTGAACAGTCACCTTTTTCTTAATAACCTCGGCACTGATGCGAATTCCCCCTTCCCCGGTAAATTTAATCGCATTGCCCGTGAGGTTCAAGATTACCTGAAGCAGGCGTTGGTAGTTGCCGTACACAATAATCTCGTCCTCCACAGGGGGTTTTTGGATTTGAAATTGCAATCGCTTTTGCTCGACTTGAACCCGCGTAAAATTCTCAACTTGCTGCAACAGTTCGCCGAGTTTGACGGGAGCCAGGTCTAACTCCATTTTGCCAGCTTCGATTTTAGCGACATCCAAAATATCGTTAATCACATTGAACAAATGTACTGCGGAGCGGTAAGCTTCTTCTATAAATTGGTGCGCTTCTTCGGGGTCATCTGCCATGCCGTCCATAAGCAGTTTTAGGAAGCCGAGGATGCCGTTGAGGGGGGTGCGGAGTTCGTGAGAAGTATTAGCAAGAAATTGACTTTTAAGTTGGGAAAGAGCTACGGCTTCGGCGCGAGCGTGTTCTAATTCTTGGTAAAGTGTAGCGTGGGCGATCGCACTGCCGACTTGAGCGACTAACTCGCGGGCGAATTCGAGTTCGACTGGACTCCATTTCGGAGAATTTCCGCAGCGGTGCAAACATATCAGTGCATTGGGTTGGTCTTCATAGGAGGTAGCTGCTACGAGTACGGAATGGCGACCGAAGGGATCGGTGGCGGGGGAGGCGTAATCGACTGCTACTGGTTTTAAGGTGGCTAAAGTTTGAATCCACCCCGGCTGTTCGGCTGCGCGCAGTTCTAATCCCAGCATAGAAGAGTAAGCTTCTTGGCGGTACTCAGCTACTACTTTAAAAGTTTTCGATTGGAGATTTTCGATTTGAGCGGGGGAAAGCCGGAGCGAGGGGTCGCTAGCTATGGACTTTTGTAATTCGGCGGCTGCGGCGGTCGAATTTTGCTGATTTTCTGAGGTAAGGAAGGGGGATGTTTCGAGATTTTCGCTGTCTTTTTTGTAGGAACAGATGATGCAGCGACTCGCGTTCAAAACTTGACCCAAGCTGTTAACAGTTTGCTGCCAAATGGTTGCTAAATCGAGGGTTTTGTGGAGGTTTTGAGCGATTTGCGAGATGATTTTACGGTCGATTTCCGAGTAGGGAGGGAGCGATCGACCGGGGATACGGCTCGCTGGAAGCGACATTTGTTGGCGGGCATCCAAGAGGGATGGCAAAGCTCGATAGAGCATGAATTCTGGGGAGTCTGGCCGTCTGTCTGTGGGTTTGTCAGACAGCAGCCTTCCCATAACTAAGACTTTTGTAGCTTTGCCGTTTGAGTCGATCGCCGGAGTGAGTGTCAAATCGAAGAGAAAATATTGTCCGGCGTGGGAAAATGGATAGCTGAACCGTTGCGGTACGAGGGTTTCGAGCGCCCGCCGCAGGATGTCGAGATAAGGCGCGGGGGGGATGGGTTGCAGGGTTTCGCTGAGGGGGCGATCCTCTTCGAGGGCTTCGCTAACGACAATTTGTTCTGCTGTAAGGTTGTACTGCTCGGCTTTTTGCCAGTAAAAAGATAGATATCTACCCCTTGCGTCTTGGGTAAATACTAATTCTGCCCCTAACTCTTGAAAAAAAACTGTAGAGGCGAGGCTCGATCGCCGGAAATCTGTGTTAGAGTCCATCAGAGTAGGGGATGAAAGTAGTTCGGATTTTGGAGTCTTGAGTTTTTAATAAACAACTCAAGACTTTCCATTGTTGGGGGCTTTTAGTGTTAATTTGTGAGTTATTAATCACTTAAAAAGTTGTTTGATTTTTAATTGAAACATTTATCGTTTAAAACTCACAAATCGCAAAAATTTTAGGCTTCTTTTATTGAGTTTTGAGTAATTAATTAATTCATATAATATTAATTATTTAATTTTGAACTCAACTCAAAACTCAAAACTATTCGTTCTCAGCCGTTTTGGGTAATTTAAAGATAAAAATTAAGATTGAGAAATTAGGAATCTGCACCGATTAACTATCAAATGTGAAAATTACGCCAAAATATGAGGCTGCGAACCACCACCTCGAAGAGTTCCGAGGTTGTGATTTAGCCGAGTTCACTCGCCCACAACTTGTAGCTTTCGCCGCGAAATCTGCAGGATATCGCCGGCGCGATCGAAATTTCATAGCCAGAAACTTTACAGCCAGCAGATTTGCGCGCGCCGTCTGGGGCGAGAGTACCTCAGTCGTTCCATTCACCGCGCGGCGGGACTGGGGGGTTGCGGCGTAAACTCAGAGCCAGCTCGTCTTCGCGGCGCTCGCCTCTGAGCCACTGCTTGATTGCTGTTTCAATGACTTTGCTGGGGTCATTCGTCAAGTGCTTAATTTGGTCTAGCAGTTCAGGATCGATATGGATGGACAGTTCGACTTTTTCTGACGAACTGTGGGATGGTATTCTTGATTCGCTCATAGTTAAAAAATCCTAGTTTTAATTCTTAAGTTTCAATTCTTTTGATGACAACCGACTGGACTAGATATTTGCAGTCCCTGATTTGCACCCAACCTTTCCTCAACCGCTTAACCGCTTTCTGTACAATGAGAGAGAGAAAAGTTTTTTCCTTTTGGGTGTCCGGCCTCGGTCGGACACTGGAAAGGGTAATAACTGATACTCTTGAGGTTTGTCTCAGTTGTGGTTTCATCTCAATCCCCAGTAAGAGGTTGAACTAAGCACTCTACTCTTGCTTGTGTAATCATACAACAAAAAGTATCCTTTGCCGATTAGCTCTTCGATAAAAAACATGACTAACGTCCCTGTATCTCGCATTCGTAATTTTTCGATTATTGCTCACATCGACCACGGAAAATCGACCTTGGCCGATCGCCTGTTGCAGGCGACTGGGACTGTGCAAGCACGGGAGATGAAGGAGCAGTTTTTAGACAATATGGATCTCGAACGCGAACGCGGCATTACGATCAAGCTGCAAGCGGCTCGGATGAATTATACTGCCAAGGACGGTCAGGAGTACGTGCTGAATCTGATCGACACTCCCGGACACGTGGACTTTTCTTACGAAGTGTCGCGATCGCTCGCTGCTTGCGAAGGGGCGCTGCTGGTGGTAGACGCATCTCAAGGCGTGGAAGCACAAACCCTCGCAAATGTCTACCTTGCCTTGGGAAACAATCTGGAAATTATTCCTGTTTTAAATAAAATTGACCTGCCGGGGGCAGAACCGGAACGGGTAAAAGGGGAAATTGAAGAAATTATCGGTCTCGACTGTAGCGGGGCGATTGAGGCCTCGGCTAAGGAAGGAATTGGTATAGATGAGATTTTGGAGTCGATCGTCGAATTGGTGCCGCCGCCGCAGGATACTGTTGACAAACCGCTGCGGGCGCTAATTTTTGACAGTTATTACGACCCTTATCGCGGGGTAATTGTGTATTTCCGGGTGATGGACGGAAGTGTCAAAAAGGGCGATCGGGTTTTGTTGATGATTTCGGGTAAGGAATATGTCATTGATGAATTGGGCATCCTTTCACCGACTCAAGTTCAAGTAGACGAACTGCACGCGGGGGAAGTCGGTTATCTGGCTGCGGCAATTAAAGCCGTAGCTGATGCTCGCGTCGGCGATACGATTACTTTAGTCAAAAAGCCTGCACCGGAGCCTTGGCCGGGTTATACAGAAGCAAAACCGATGGTTTTTTGCGGCTTGTTCCCGATCGATGCCGACCAATTTCCCGATTTGCGGGAAGCTTTAGAAAAACTCAAACTCAACGATGCGGCGCTTTCTTACGAACCGGAAACTTCGAGTGCGATGGGATTTGGTTTCCGCTGCGGTTTCTTGGGTTTGCTGCACATGGAAATTGTGCAAGAAAGACTGGAGAGAGAATACAATTTGGATTTGATTGTTACGGCTCCTTCTGTGATTTATCAAATCACAACAATTAAAGGGGAAGTGTTAACAATTGACAATCCCAGCCACTTGCCCGATCCTCAGTATCGCGAGAAAATGGAGGAACCTTATGTGCGGGTAGAAATGCTGTCGCCGGAAACTTATGTGGGCGCGCTGATGGAACTGTCTCAAAGTCGGCGGGGCATTTTTATGGATATGAAGTATCTGAGTCAAGGCCGCACTACGCTGGTTTACGAGTTGCCTTTGGCGGAGGTGGTGACTGACTTTTTCGACCAGATGAAATCGCGGTCGCGCGGTTATGCGAGCATGGAGTATCACCTCATCGGTTATCGCGAAAATCCGTTAGTGAAAATGGACATTTTAATTAATGGCGATCCGGTTGATGCTTTGGCGATGATCGTACACCGGGATAAGGCTTACAATGTGGGCCGCGGATTGACGGAAAAACTCAAGGAGTTGATTCCCCGCCATCAATTTAAGGTGCCGATTCAAGCAACAATTGGTGCGAAGGTGATTGCTTCGGAGCACATTCCGGCTTTGCGGAAGGATGTGTTGGCGAAGTGTTACGGCGGGGATATTTCGCGGAAGAAGAAGTTGCTGCAAAAGCAGGCGAAGGGTAAGAAGCGGATGAAGTCTGTGGGTACTGTGGATGTGCCGCAGGAGGCTTTTATGGCTGTGCTGAAGCTCGATCGGGATTCGTAATTTGTGTGGCTTTTTGTCAGGAACAGGCAAGATGCCTGTTCCACAAAGAGTCTGTTTTTTTGTGGGGTTCTAGGAACAGGCAAGATGCCTGTTCCACAAAGAGTCTGTTTTCTTGTGGGATGGGCATCTTGCCCGTCCCTGTGGGGGCCCAGAAACCGGTTTTTTTCCCGGAACAGGCAAGATGCCTGTTCCACAAAGAGTGAGTTTTTTTGTGGGGTTCTAGGAACAGGCAAGATGCCTGTTCCACAAAGAGTCTGTTTGTCTGTTTTCTTGTGGGATGGGCATCTTGCCCCTCCCTGTGGGGGCCCAGAAACCGGGTTTTTTCCCCAAAGACGCGTTACACACGGTAAATTCGGTAAAAAACCCGGTTTCTTTGAGTGAGATTAAGAGCGAGCGCACTTTTGGAGCAAAAGGGCGATCACTCTTGACCAAAGAAATTGGTTGAGCTAAACTAAAACTTAGTTTAAATTTCTTATATGTAGATGCACATAATCAGCTACAAACGGGTGCGTGAATACAGCGAAACTCATGCTGATTGCGGGGAAGCTTTGGATAACTGGTTTAAAATTGCTAGCAAGGCTAAATGGTCTAACTTAGTTGAGGTACAATCTGTTTTTCCGAAAGCCGAAGCTGTTGGGGGGTTTACAGTTTTTAATATCAAAGGTAACAACTATCGATTAATAGTTAGTATTGATTATGAGAGCCAATTAATTTATATCAAATATATTCTCACCCATGCTGAGTATGATAAGGAAAAATGGAAAAATGACCCTTACTTTTAATCCAGATAAATACAAAGAGTTATTGTCTCAGTACCAGCCGAAAATAATTAGAAATGAAGCGGATAATGAGAAGGCTCTGGCTATGGTGGAAGAGTTGATGCACCGCCGCGATCGTACTCCTGAAGAAAATGAGTTATATGAATTGCTGGTTGCATTGATTGAAAAATTTGAGCAGGAATATTACGCACCAGGAGCCACAGCAACGCCTAATTCAATCTTGCTGTTTTTGATGGAACAAAGAGAGTTACAACCTGCTGACTTGGTGGGAGTTATTGGGTCTGAAAAAAGAGTGTATGAATTGGTTAATGGTGAGGGAGATATTGGCAAAGAGCTGGCATTGATTCTGGGGAGTTTTTTTCATGTAGAGTCGAGTTTGTTTGGTAATTAAGGGAAGTAGAGTATAAGAGAAAAATAAGAAGTTGAAATGAGTGAAATTATGGCTGCAGCGTGAGGGGCGATCGCCCGCTCGCATCACAGCTTACTACAACTTAAACAAGAATGCTTTGTTGAAACTCCCGCTGAATTTCATCTACAACTTTGCGATCGCTCAAATCGCGATGCCACCAGTGGCTACAGCCATCTTGACAATATTTGCAGTACCTGCGCGCATCGGCAATTGCCAATAAACTCATTAACAGGAAAAAGGTTTTGATAGATTCTGAGGGCGGCAGTTTCAAAAGCTTTGCCATTTGTTCTTTTAATCGCCCTCTACTCAGCAACACACAAGGGGTGTAAGTTGGGCGAACTTTTGATTTGGCAATAGCTAGGGAAACATCTTCTTCTCGCGCCCCTGCTTGGAGGGTCATGTAGGATAGCCGCTGCAATATTTCCTGCTGGTATTCGGTTGGGAAGCTTAAAAACCAGTTTTTTGCATCTTCTTGGCTAATTAATTCTTGTTTAATTTGATTGATTGTAATTTCATCGGCTAGATTCATTTGCCTCTCCTAAGTCTGGCTCAAATATAACGTGAGGTTCTCCTTTTAGTTTCAGGCATCTGTGGATTTGAGCTTGCCGGATGCTTTTGCTTGGTCGATCGCCTCTTGAATCAGAAGGTAGACAAAGTTGGAGATCGATCGCTTTTCGAGATCGCACAACTTTTCGAGATCCTTTTTAGCCTGTGTTGGCAAAACCACTGAAATCCGCTCGCTGTCGCTCATGCCTTGCAATCTATTGGAAGTTTCCCCTATTGTGCCACCTCGCCCGTCCAGCTCGTGCATCCGCAGTCAGCTTTATGCTTACTTATGCACACTAATGCTTACTTCGTGTTATTTTTATGGGTAATGTCAGAAGCCAGCGCATCCACCGACCAAGTTTCTGCGCTGGCTCTGGCTCCGTTTAGCAATGGAGACTCCTCTATTATGAAATACGAAGGATACTTGAAGCCGTGGGTAGTTGCCCGCTTGCTTCACAGCTTGCAATGGGCGATCGTCGGTCGCTATCGCAGCCGATCGGATGCGGAGGGACATCTTCAGTTGTTTCGGCAACGAGTGCCCAACATCCGATTTGAAGTGGTGTTTGATTTACCCCCTCGCCGAGGATAACTTTTTTGAGGGAGGGTTTTTGATAAGTTAACTGTCAAATTATCGAGGGCGATCGCACTTTTGGAGATTAAGGCCGCTCGCACTTTATAGCAACTAATAGCTAGGCATAATTGACTCGAATTTGTGGAATCGCGATCGGGCGATAGGCGTCAACAGTAACTTCAATTATGCCGAAACCGCCGCGACGGGGTTCAACAGCATCATAGCGAATCCTAACACCAGTATCCGAGTAATTATTTGGATAATATCTAAAGCTAGTCGAGTTCCAATCCCGCCAATCAGCATAACTAGCACCCCCTCCGAGTCGCGGCAAAACAGATGCTTGCACTTCATCAACACTTAACCTTTGATTCTCTCGCAAATACATAGCTGCAATAGACATCCCAATACAAGCCGCACCAGAAAAGGCTGACATAGTTGGTCGATCGTATTCTATTCGAGGAAAAGCGAGGACAGCATTCTTGCCCAAAGATTCGCGGCGTTCAGAACCGACTACTACAGTATATTGAGGACTTCTAACTTCAGCAACCGCCACATTTGTAAACTGTCTTTCCAGAAATTCACGTTGCGCTAACTGCACTTCTAAGCGTTTGTCAAACCATTGTTGATTTCGCTGTTGGAAAAATGAAAAAGCCCCTCTGCCCAATCCTCCCAAAACAAGGCGTAAAAGAGGATTAGCTAATAAAAATAGAAAAGCATCGGCTTTCTGGGGATTGTGCAAACCCAAGTTGACAATAAATGAAGCGCTCCCTAATGCGCTGTATTGAATAAATTTTCTGCGATTCATAAATTTATCACTCTAAAATGTCTTGATAAAAGTAAATAGCTGGACAACTGCTTCCTGAAGACCTTTTACACTCACCTTCTAAAGCAATACTACGAACATTGGTGACATTAATAGGCCAGAGCAGTTGCTGTCCGAAGGTCACGTCTTTGTACCCAGCAAAGTTTCCATCTTTATAAACAGACAAACGAACTAAAGCGCCTTTGGAAGAGGCGTGATTATCGGGAAAACCAAAAGCCAGAGTCAAAGTCTTAAATTTTGGTTTTTCTCCTGGCGCAGCTAATCTACAAGCTACCTGAATAGGATACTTCTGATCGATAGCCTTACCGTTCCAGTCTCCTAGATATGCCACAGCTTTAAATATTTCAAGCGCTATAGGAATATCTTCATTTATGACCTCATAAGCGCCTCCTTTTATTTTCTGACATTTCATTTCACCTAAAGAAGCTGTTCCCGGTGGACGCCGCCTTTGAGCTTGTACTAAATCTGTTGCTAAAGTTAGGACTGCGACAGTGAGGAAGCCAGATATCAAGCGTTGCATCTTGGTCATTTTTTTGTTTGGAAATTTTAGCTTATTCATAACCTGTTTTTAGCTCTATCTAAATTTTAGAATTTACCTACTTGCTGAGAATGTCAAATTTACCTGGCGAGCATCTGAAGTCACAGACCATCTTTTCCACTCAAACATATTATTGTTAAAGTGCATAGGAGAGCCATTGGCTGTTTTCACAATTAGTGGATAAGAATTAGAGCCATAACCATCACCTGTTTTTAGATCGATATAAGTTCCAGTAGAGGTACATTTCGGAATTATAGCGATTCCCCAAATTATTCTGACTTTATCGGCACAATTAACTGTAATCGTTTTCACTGGTTCACTGGTCAATCGTCTTACCATTAATTTATAAGTTGGTGCTTCATTAGATGAAGAATTCCTCTTCGGTAATTTAAGCAAAAGTTCTCCGCTCGGACCAATTAATTCAAATTTGTTATCACCCATGCTGACTTCATACCAACTGGTACTAAGTAGGTCGGCGGGAAAATTTATAAGTATGTAACAAAACATTAAGTAGGACGGTCGGCTCTCAA
Organism: Microcoleus sp. M2_D5; assembly: GCF_036701935.1. Lineage (NCBI taxonomy): Bacteria > Bacillati > Cyanobacteriota > Cyanophyceae > Oscillatoriales > Microcoleaceae > Microcoleus > Microcoleus sp. M2_D5. The sequence continues at coordinate 10,040 of NZ_JAUBRP010000127.1, forward strand.
TTTAATGCG
>NZ_JAUBRP010000128.1:0-9726 GCF_036701935.1 Microcoleus sp. M2_D5
GGTTTAACTGCTTATCAATCTATTCAACAAGCTCTCTCTATTGATGGCTCCCTTTTTTCCCCTAGTTGAGCAATTACGTCTGGAGTCAATATCTTTGGTGGCGAAGCTGATGAGTCTGACTGAACTTTTTCGGCGTAGCAGTAGCGGACGCCCAAGTGATGAGCTATCTTGTCGAAAAGTGTGTCTTCAGTAAACGGCTTGGCAATGTAGTCATCGCAACCGACTTCCAGGCTGGCGGTGCGATCATCCTCAAAAGCATAGGCAGTGAGGGCAATTATGCGTGTAATTTGTCTTCTGTCCTGTGACATTTGCCCTGAGTTATCTGCTGATGACTCATGACTCATGACTAATGACTGTTGCGATCGAATCTGTCTCGTCGCTTCATAACCATCCATGACAGGCATTTGAATGTCCATCAAAATCAAGTCAGGGTGCCATGTTTGCCAACGATCGATCGCCTCTACCCCATTTTCCACCGCACACACATCAAACCCAACTGACTCCAGCAGCGTCACCAGCAGTTGCCGATTTTCTAGAACATCTTCTACTACTAGAATTCGGTAGATAGGTTGCCCGGGTTCGATCCCGATAATCCGATCGCTAATTTCAGGTTCATCTAAATCAACGGACTCTGGTAGTTCCAAAACGACTTGGCAGGTAAAAGTCGAGCCTCGATTCAGGGTGCTTCGCACGGTGATATCGCCTCCCATCAGACGCGCAAACTCGCGACTGATAGACAGTCCTAAACCTGTTCCTCGATCGTGACGACCGCGATTGGTTTGCATGAAAGCGTCAAAAATTGATTCTAAATCTGAGGGAGAAATGCCAGATCCGGTATCCTCAACTTCGAGACACAGGGTAATAGTTTGTTTAACATCGGGTGGATGAGTGGCGCGATCGCAATTTGTACCGGATGGGATATCATCTGATGAAAAAGCTCGTCCGCGTAGGGCTATGCTTCCTGTTGTTGTAAATTTGAGCGCGTTCCCCAGCAGATTAATCAAGATTTGGCGAAGTTTTGCTTGATCGCCACACACATAACGGGGGACAGTAGCATCCCACTCGCTGCTCAGATGTAACCCTTTCTCAGGCGCTTTGATGGTAAACATCTCGTTAATAGAACCTAGCAGTCGATGCAGATTAAAACAGCTTTTACTCAGTACCAATTGCCCTGCTTCAATCCTAGACATTTGCAAAACATCGTCGATCAATGTCAGCAAGTGTTCTCCACTACGGGTAATGATCCCTAAATGCTCTTGAAATTCTTCTGGGATATAGGGGCTGCGGTTCATAAGCTGGGTAAATCCCAGAATCGCGTTGAGTGGCGTTCTGAGCTCGTGGCTCATGTTGGCAAGGAACTGGCTTTTGGCACGGTTGGCTATAGCGGCCCTTTCAGCAGCGTGTTCTAGGGCTGCTTGCGAAAATTCTAACACCGCCAGCATGAGGATATGTCTCATTTCGGCAGCAGCTTCTAACTCTGCAATCTGCCACGGATAAGACATCTGGCGCACTGTCTCTTGCCACCGTTCAAAGGATCTGCGGGGACACAGGTGCATTTTTCCAATTTCGTCGATCGACACAGCATCCTGTGGATTACCTGCCCAGTTTATGGTTTGAATTTGTTCGGGTCGGAACCAAAGGATATGATATGACTTTTGTTTGGCATAGCATAGGAAGATTGAGATTGCTAAAACACCGCTAGCTCGCTCTTTGAATTGCTTGGCTTGGGGATACAACTGAGACAAAGAAGCTGTTGCAAACACTCGTTCTTTGTTCTGTTGCAGCAACCACTGCACGAGTTCGTCTACCTCAGCTTCAGATGGTGTTTCACCCACCAATGTCAGACGACCATCGAGCAGAATTGCAGCTCCCTGAGCATGAACTAAATCTAGCAATTGAGAAGCATTTTCGGTCAATACCTGTTCGATAAAATTAGAATCCCGCCGGAATGCCTGCTGAAGTTTATCCTGAATAGTTTTCGCCTGCGATCGGTAAACGTTCAATTCTCGCTCTTGCTGATGCACCAGTTCGATCGAGGCAAATTGTCCTAAAAATTCACAGCTTTTGCGAGTTTCGCAATCAACCAATCGCGGGCTGTAATGGTGACAGGCAATTAATCCCCAGAGACGCCGATCGTCAATTAACGAAATCGTCAGTGTCCCAGCCACTCCCATATTCTGCAAATATTCAATGTGGCAGGGAGATACTCCCCTTAACACGCAAGCACTGAGATCCTGGGGTGTATTGGTTAGGGGATGGTTGGTGGGAATTAGGCGGGCAGGGGTGTAATTGATATTGGGAATTTGGCGCACCCAATTGCTGTAAAACAATTTGCGGGCGGGTACGGAAATATCGATCGCCGGGTAATGCAATCCCAAGTAGCTTTCTAGATAGCTTTCTTTCTCTTCGGCAATCACCACCCCATGTTCATCGGCTTCAAAGCGATATACCATCACGCGATCGAACCCTGTCATGGCTTTTACTTCAAGAGAAATGGTTTGAGCTAAATCAGAAAGACCGATCGCACTGCGAAGGTTGAGGATTACTGTTTGCAGACGATGATAGAAATCGATTGCATGATTATTTTCAATAGACCCTTGGGGTTCTAGCTCCAGAATAAACCCATCTGCTAGCTGATGCACTGTGCTTCTAAATGTTTGAATTGTGCCGTCTTTTAGAGGTATTTTCAGAGCGAAACTATTATCTATCTTGACCTTTTCTTGATTGATATACTTGACCATTTCTTGTACTTGCTCGTGACCAAATAACCAGGGCAATGGCTGACCTAGCAATTCGGCGACAGCAATGCCAAAAAACACTTCTACATTGTCACTTACTTGTAAAATTTTGAGGCTTTTTTCTTGCAAAAACAAAAGTATCCCGTGGGGCTGAATATGACCGGGAGCATATACTGATTCTTCACTGCATTCCTCTAAGCTTGTTAAATCTAAAGGAGTAAAATTCGATTTGGTGGGTACTTTACGATTCATTTTATAGCAGTATTTATCAATAAAGATTAACGATTATTTTTGGCAAACTTACCAACAATATAATTTAATTATTGTTGGCTGTGCCTAATTTGCTAGTACAAATCAAACGTTTAACTGCACAACAGCTTATAAATCCAATGGAGGAATTTCACTTGGGAAATTACCTTGAATTAGATTAATAATTTTCTCAAATTGATACTGGTTGGCGAGTTCCGTCAGATAAATACCCAATTGACCGAGGTCTGATGAAAGTTGAGCTACCAGTTCAACGATCGCAAAATCATCCCCACATAAAGCAGCATCTTCCAGCTCAACCACCCATTCTTTTGGTAATGTCGCCAAAAGCATTGGATCGAAGGAATCTGAAACGGAAGAGGCAACAGAACAGAGGTTAGAAGGAAAACAATCTGTTCCCCGTTCCCCCTTTTCTGTTTCCTCTTCCTCATATACATACTCTAACCCCAGGTATTCGGCCATCTTGAGAAATAGGGTTTGTTCCCGGAAGGGCTTGCTGATGTAGTCGTTGCAGCCAGCAGCCAAGGCGAGGGCGCGATCGCTCTGGGAAGCCTGGGCCGTAAGTGCAATAATGATACTGTTCCGTCCGTCTTCCATTGCCCGAATTTGCTTCGTAGCCTCGTATCCATCTAACACGGGCATCCGAATGTCCATCCAGGTTAGGTGGGGTTGCCATTGTTGCCAAATCTGCACCGCTTCCTGTCCGTTGGTAGCTTCTTTTACCTCTAATCCTAATTGTGTCAGCAATCTGACCATTAGCAAGCGATTTTCTGCTCGATCGTCAACCACCAAAATGCGATGATCCCCTTGACTTGGAGCCAGCCCAATCACGAGGCGATTATTCTCTTCGGGTGTAACATTAACTCCACTGACAGGGCTGACGGGAAGAGTAAATGTGAAGGTACTCCCCTCTCCCAGAGTGCTGCTGACAGAAATTTTTCCGCCCATTAGTTCCAACAATTTGCGGCTAATGGTGAGACCTAGCCCAGTACCGTCGGTCGATCGCTTCCCAGCTTGAGCTTGCACAAACGCATCGAAGATGGTATCGAGTTCGATCGATGCAATCCCTACACCTGTGTCAGCGACTGCAAACTGGAGAATCGGCTCAGTTGTGGTTAATGCCCCTGTACCGTTCGCCTCAATGCTGACGTGCAAAGTAATGCTTCCCCGATCGGTAAATTTGATGGCATTACTCAGCAGATTGAGCAAAACCTGGCGCAGTTTTTGAGCATCGGCAAGCATAAATTGGGGAACTTCTGGCGCAATCTCGAAACAAAGGTCAAGTCCTTTAGAACTTGCTCGTTCCGCCAACATATTTCGGAGGGAATGCAGCAGCGCAATTAAGTCAAATCCGCTCTCTTCAACTGTGCAGTGTCCCGATTCAATTTTCGAGAGATCCAACACATCATTAATCAAACTCAAGAGGTGATCGCCACTGCGACTAATTGTTTGCAGGTCTTTTTTTTGGTTGGGAGTTAAAGAGAGGTCATGGGCCATCACCTGAGCAAATCCCAGAATCACGTTGAGGGGAGTGCGTAATTCGTGGCTCATATTGGCTAGGAAGGTACTTTTTGCCAAGTTCGCTGCTTCTGCTGCTTCCATTGCGTGCTGCAGTGCCAGTTCTTTACATTTGCGATCGCTGATATCTTTATGCGTTCCAATCATCCGTAAAGGCTTACCCTGTTCATCGCAGGCAACGACTTTCCCGTAGTTAGCGATCCACTTCCACTCACCTGACTTGCAACGCACGCGATAGTCAAAGGCATACTTAACTGAGCTATCTTGCAAGTGACTGTTCAGAGACTCAAAAACCCAGAATTTATCGTCAGGGTGAATCATCTGTTCCCACACCTTCACATCCATCACCAACTCACCCGGCTTGTAGCCCAGCATCTCCTGGTAGTAGGAATTAATGTAAACTTCTCCAGTTTCAATTTTCCAATCCCACAGTCCATCTCCAGAGGCTTCTAGTGCTAGCATTAAGCGTTCTTCACTCAGTTGTAAAGCGGTTTCCGCTTGATGCTGTCGCGTAACATCGATCGCCACACCACCTACTAGCATTTGCCCAGATAAGTCGGGGATGAGAAATTTGTAAACCAGAAACTCACCCAGGCTTCTATCTCGACGGGACGCAATCTCAATCGTTTCAATTACCTCGTAGGTGTGAGCAACCGTTTGAATATTGTCTAGAAATTGTTGGGCGATGGCGACAGGGTAAAGTTCAAAAATCGATTTTCCAATCACATCCTCAGTGGGTAACTCGAAGGTATTGAGATAAGTCTGGCTGGCGTAGAGCATTACACCATTTTCATCGGTAATCCAGGCAGGGGCAGGGCTGTGATTCATGAAGGCTTGGAAGCGAGTTTCACTCTCTCGGAGTGCCTGTTCTGCTTGTTGGCGTTCCGCTTCGTTGCGTTTGCGATCGCTAATATCCCGGCAGATACAGAAGTTTATTATCTCATCTTGTAATTCCACCCGGTTCCAGCTAATTTCCACGTCATATACAGAACCATCCGGGCGGCGATGTCGCGTTTCAAACAGCGGAATAACCTCCTCTCTCTGCAGCATAAGTTCTAGTTCTTCCCCCGTCCATTGAGCATCCCAATCAAACACACTCAGATTCAGGGTTTCTTCTGGGGTGTAGCCCAGCATTTGAGCAAAACTGGGACTAGCTTCTACAACTTTTCCGACCCAATCCATGACAACAACACCGTCCATTGAAGTGTTGAAGAAGGCTTTACTCCGCAGGAGTTCCTGTTCTAGTGCAAGTTCGGCTTTCTTGCGATCGCTAATATCTTTCATGAAGCAGTAATGCCCCAACAATTGCTGCTGTTCGTCGTATGTTGAAATCATCACCAATTGCTTATAAAAAACAGAACCGTCTTTACGAACTCCTCTGGTTTCAACTTCAACTCTGCCCTCTTGCAGCATCAATCTATAGGCTGCAACCAGTTTTTCCAACTCATCGGGTTCTACGATTTTTTCCCAGGACATCCCCACCAGTTCTTCTGGCTGATAGCCTGTCACATCAGAATATGCTTTATTGACATAGAGGTAACGTCCTTGAGTGTCTATTTTGGAAATGCCGGACAGCGCATTTTTCATCACCTCACTCATTTCTCTAAGCTCTGCTTCTGCGTGTTTGCGATCGGTGATATCTTCGGAAAAACAAAGTAGGTACTGGGGCTGATGCTGCTGGTCGAAAATGGGAATCTTCACCGTATGCAGCCAGCGTTTTCCCCGACAATGACTGTCAATGACTTCTTCGAGAATATCCTCAGTCTTACCTTTTTCAAAGGCTTCTCTATCCTTTTGGTCAAAAAAGATAGCCTGTTCTGTTGGAAAAAAATCATAGCCACTTTTGCCGATCGCTTGTTCGGCTGAAATGCCAAATAACCGTTCGCTGGTTTTATTCCAAAACTGAAATACCCCAAATCGTTTAGGCTGTGCGTCCTTAACAAAAACCGCCACGGGTAAATTATCCAGAAGTGCTTGTAAAAAATTGCGCGTTTTTTGGATTTCCACCTCTACTTTTTTGCGCTGGCTAATATCAATAAACGTAACTACAACTCGTTGGATTTGACCTTTTTGATTTAACTCAGGGTAGGCATTTACTAATACCCAAACACAAGAATCTCTTTTTTTTTTAATTCCTAAAAAATAATTTTTGAGGGAACTTCCAGTGGATAAAACCTGATTCACGGGATATTGCTCTAGGGGCATAACGCTGCCATCTTCCCGCACCAACTGCAATGCCGGCTCGCTCACTGTTTTTCCCTGAATTTGGTCAATTGAAAACCCTAGTAATTCAGCGGCCATTTTATTACATAATTGGACGCTGGTGTCGGTCGCATGAATCACAAAACCCGCATTTAAGTTATCGATCAATTGCCGATATCTGGCTTCGCTTACCTGTAAAGCAACTTCAGCTTGCTTGCGCTCGGTAATGTCGGTGTGAGATCCAGCCATCCGAATTACGTTACCTGCATCATCCCAAAGTGCCTGACCGCGATCCAAAATCCATTTGTAGGAACCATCTTTGCAGCGAAGGCGATGTTCTGTGATGTAGAAAGGAGTTTTCTTGGCAAAATGATCTTGAACGGCTTGCATCACCCATCCCAAATCATCGGGATGTACCAGATTAGCCCATTGGTCTACAATGTTTTGGATTTCATGGTCTTCATAGCCCAGCATTTCCTTCCAGCGACTAGAAAAGAAGACCTCGTTGGTTTGAACATTCCAATCCCAAATGCCGTCATTATTCCCGCGTACAGACAGTTCCCAGCGTTCTTCACTTTCACGTAGCGCGGCTTCTGCTTGTTTGCTGTCAGCAATATTCCGGGCAATCTTTGAGGCTCCAATTATATTCCCTGCTTGGTCTTTAATGGGGGAGACACTCATCGAGACATCGATTAATGTTCCATCTTTCCTCCGCCTCTTGGTATCGTAGTGTTTGATGCGTTCTCCTCGCTGGATTTTGGTGAGAATTTCGTTTTCCTCCTCTCCATAGTCTTCGGGAATCAGCTTTCTCCCTGATTGCCCTACGATTTCGGCCGCTGTATAGCCAAAAATTGTTTCGGCTCCTACATTCCAACTTGTAACTACACCCTCTAAATCTTTACTGAGAATGGCATCTTCCGAAGATTCAACGATCGCAGCTAGTCGGGCGATCGCAATTTCTGCCTGTTCTCGCTGGTGAATTTCCCATTGCAACTGGCGATTGGCTTTTTTGAATTTATCGACTTTGCCATAACTAATTTGTGCGAGATACACGACCCACATCAGGATCGCAACTAAAAATAAACCACCAATTAATACAACTTTTGGCCAATAAAACTTGACATTTTCTACTAAATATGCAGTTGGAAAAACATCTATCCTCCAGTCTACACCATAGGCTTTCACTACAACTGTTTTATCCTCGGATTTTCGAGGCAAATACTTTTGACCGCAGATCAAATTTGGGCCATCATATATAGCCACATTGTACCCTGGTGACACTTTTAAAATACTCTCAAATAGAGTTTTAAAGTTAAAAACTCCGACAATAAACCCATCAAACCGTTCACCTACAAACAAAGGAAAACTTGCTAAAAATCCTTTACCCCCTTGAACAAGTGAAATATTGCCACTTAAGATAGGTTGACGCAAATCACGAGCTACTTGCAAAGTAATTTTTCGACGCAGTTCCCCATTCAAATCTAGGTTTTGCGCTGCCTCATTCCCTGCCAGTGGTGCAACCCATCGCACTTTAAATGATGGATCGACTAATGCGATCGCCTGATAACCGTAGAAATCCTTTACATAAGCCTCAGCATCGGCTTCCCAAAGAGCCTTTGGCGTACCGCCATTGGCTTGCCAGCGATTCGCCATTTGCCGGAGTGTCAGCACCCGAATGGATAATCCTTCGGTTAGTTGTGACTGAATCGCATTGGCTTCCTGCTGAATTAACTGCTCAATGTGAATTTGTGCATTGATGGTTAGCTGTTGCCACGTAAATAAAACAGCAAGAGAAGCCACCACACCAAGCAAAAGAGGTAGCAATCGTTTAAGTGGTGTTTGGTCTAAACTTATAATGACTTTGCGTCGAGGTATTACCATAAATTAAGCGATAGATGAATATAGATATTTTCGATTTGTTGGACTATAATTGGGTAATTTACTGATGCAATATAACTCTGTATTGAGCCGGAAAACCAGTTACGTATAAGGCAATGTCTAAACTTTATACCCCCTCAAATGAGCTTTTAGATACCACGAATAAAAAATATTTTTTTCATTAAGCCCTAGCCCTCTAAGTATATGTAGAGAGGGCGATGAGCAACATCTGTTCAGATTGTAAATAGGTATTGTTTGCCAACATTGGCGACAAAACCAGTAGATTTGATGCTGGCGAACGTGACGGAGCATTTGATTCGAGCAGCCGGGGCAGTGTGTCATAAAGACTTATTTTTTAACTAAGGGTTATTTCACTCTTGTTGCAAAGTGCTGTAAGCTCGCTTGAAGCAACGATAACAAGACCCTATACAAAAAAACTAAAGATTTGGTAAAGAATATAAAAGGGTTAAGGAAAAGATACAATTTTAAACATTCCGTAATAAAAAAAGAGCGAAGAGAATTTTTATCCCACAATACGCACCTTGTAATATCACATCAGTTGTGTGATAATTATATACTATTCAGATGCAGCTTTTGAGACTCATTCCTACATAAAATAATTTTCCTGTTCCCTGTTCCTTGATTTGATCTGAGAGTCTAAATCCTAGCCCTACACCTTTGTATGAAGGTATCGCGGGCCGACAGTCGGGTGTAAAAGATGCGGTATCAGGAACAATCGATGCCTTGGCTAGCGACGGAATGCTGTTAGTAGGAGAAGCGCTGAGACAGGGTTTAACTCCAAGCCAATATTCTGTGAGACCGGAGCAGCCTTGAACCTGCATTTCTCACGGCACGCTCCTGCCAGCAAGTGACACTGAATGGAGAGAAACAGTCAATAATTTTATTCGCAATCAAAGTTCGACGAACCAGTTGGAAAAAGTTCTCGGACGAAATTCTCCTTTCCTACCGATGAGTGTCGCCGATCGAGATAAATGTATTTGAGCCCAAATCGGGCAAGATACTGGGCGCGCACCAGAAGAATAGGGGTCAATCGATTTTAGATTTTAGATTTTAGATTTTAGATTTTAGATTTTAGATTTTAGATTTTAGATTTTAGATTTTA
>NZ_JAUBRP010000129.1:0-9533 GCF_036701935.1 Microcoleus sp. M2_D5
CCGTGTCTGCGGTTCGATAGCCTGCATTTTGCGGTTTGATAGCTTGTCTCTTTTAAGATACAAGGGGCGGGTTCACCTACAATAATTGCCCGTAATTTACAATCTCATAAACCCGCCCCGCGTGCGTCGAGGACTGTAGAATCAGGAAAAAGCAAGCAACAGGGTTGAAACATGAATGAGGCCGATCGCACGCGTGTCGAAACATTCATCAAGCGCTGGACGGGTTCTAGCGGTAACGAACCGGCAAACTACCAGTTGTTTTTTGCGGAAATGTGCGATGCGCTGGGAGTCGATCGCCCTTTTGATAAAGGCAGAATTCCCAACGATCCCTACTGCTTTGATAAAGATGTCAAAATTTTTCACCCCAGCGGCAAAGTAACTCCGGGGTTTATTGACTTTTACAAAGCAGAACACTTTTTAATCGAAGCTAAACAAGGCGGAACTACAAGTAAAAAAGGAACTGCAAAGCGCGGAACTAATAGCTATTTGCGAGAGATGGAAAAAGCCTTTGTGCAAGCCGTTGCTTATACCCGCAATCTTAGCAGCAAACCGCCGTTTTTATTAACTTGCGATATTGGCGACCATTTTGAATTGTGGATGGGTTTTAGCGGCGATTATGGCGGCTACGGGGCGCGGCGAGAAATCGGGCTAATTGAGTTGCGGAAAGCCGATATTTTCGATTTGTTTGTCGATATTTTTACCAATCCGCAGCAGCGCAACCCAGAAAAAATTGCGGCGCGGGTGACGCGGGAAGTAGCGGCGGATTTGGCAGAGTTGGCGAAGGGAATGGAGGCGAATGTCGATCCGCAGCAAGTCGCCCAGTTTTTGATGCGCTGTATTTTCACCATGTTTGCGGAAGATGTGGGGTTACTCAAAGAACATTTGTTTACTCAGGCGCTGGAAACCCGATGGATTCTCAATCCGAAGACTTTTAAGCCGGAGGTAGAGGCGCTGTGGGAGGCGATGAATCAGGGGACGAGTTTTGGCTTTCACGGCCAACTTTTGCGGTTTAATGGCGGATTGTTTGCCGAGTCGCAGGCGTTTGCTTTGACAAAGGCGCAGTTGGAACTTTTGTTGCAGGCGGCGAAGCGGGATTGGTGCAATGTGGAACCTGCGATTTTTGGGACGCTGTTGGAAAGGGCGCTGGATTCGCGGGAGAGGAGTAAGTTGGGGGCGCATTATACGCCGCGATCGTATGTGGAACGGTTGGTAAAACCTGTGGTGATGGAACCTTTGGGCGATCGCTGGATTGCGGTACAAGCGGAGGTTAAACAGTTGCTCAACGCGAGGGAATCGGAACCGACTGCAAATCAAAGGAAAAAGGCGATCGCACTTTTAGAAGCATTTCTGACGGAGTTACAACAGGTGAAGATTCTCGATCCGGCGTGCGGATCGGGCAATTTTTTGTACGTGACTTTGGATTTGTTGAAGGGATTGGAATCCGAGGTGTTGCGGCGTTTGGAGGATGTCACCGGATCGGCGCAGTTGCTGTTAGATATTGCACAAGTTAATCCGAGTCAGTTTTTGGGGATTGAAATCAATCCGAGGGCGGCTGCGATCGCCGATTTGGTGATTTGGATTGGGTATTTGCAGTGGCATTTTCGGCGGTTTGGCGACATTCCGCCGATCGAACCCGTGTTGCGCGAGTACAACAATATTCAATGCCGGGATGCGGTGTTAGCTTATGATGGAATCGAACCGGATGTGGATGCGGCGGGGAAAGTGAGAACTCGCTGGGGCGGGCGGATGATGAAAAGTCCGGTGACGGGGGAGGATATTCCCGATCCTACAGACAAAGTAACAATTTATCGGTATTTGAATCCGAGGGCGGCCGAGTGGCAGGAGGCAGATTATATTGTGTCCAATCCCCCGTTTATTGGGAATAAGAGAATGCGTGAGAGCCTTGATGACGGGTATGTTGAATGGTTGAGGAAGACTTACCAAAACTTGTCAGATACGGTTGACTTTGTAATGTACTGGTGGGAGAAGGCCGCAAATCTTGCCAAGTCGAAGAAAATTCAAAGGTTTGGCTTTATTACAACAAACAGTATTGTTCAATCATTCAATAGGAAAGTTCTAGACCATTATGTCGGCGAGCAAGAAATATCTCTTTACTTTGCTATTGCCGATCATCCTTGGACAGATAGTAAAGATGGTGCTGCGGTACGTATTGCTATGACTGTCGTGACACCCCAACCGTCAATTTCAGGCTTTTTGATGAAAGTCAAGTATGAATCTCAGGGAGAAAATGAAAATGAAATTTTAAAATTTGAGGTAATTAAGGGATTGATTAATTCTGATTTGACTGTTGGCAGTGATACCGTCAAAATGAAACCGTTAAAATCAAATGATGGAATCTCATTTCAGGGTGTTATTCCATTAGGCACAGGGTTTATAATTGAAGAACATGATTTCCAACAGCTTGATTTAGACAAGCAGAATTTGCCGTCAGTCATCAGATCGTATGCGATTGGGAGAGATTTAGTTCAAAATTTTCAGAAAAAGTGGATTATTGATTTTTTCGGTTTATCTAAAGATGAAGCCTCTCAACATTTTCCTCTATTATTCCAAAGGCTTCTAACAACAGTTAAGCCATTTCGAGACCAGCAAAATAGAAAATCAAATCGGGATAATTGGTGGGTTTTTGGCGAGAAAAGACCAGGATTAAGAAAAGCTGTCAACAACTTGAATCGATTTATTGTCACGCCAGACACTTCTAAATTTAAGCCATTCTTTTTTGTTGATAGTGATGTTTTGCCGGATGTTCAGCTTTACACAGTCGCATCAGATGATGCCTGGATTTTAGGCATTTTAGAATCCTTAGTACATCAAAAGTGGCTTAAAAAGATTGCACCGCGAATGGGCAAGGGAAATGATTTGCGATGGAAACCGTCAATTGTCTTCTACCCCTTCCCCTTCCCCACTCCCACCGACACCCAAAAACAAACCATCCGAGAACTCGGAGAAAGCCTCGACAGCCACCGCAAACGAGTCCAAACCACTCATCCCGAAGTCACCATCACCGGGATGTACAACCTCCTCGAAAAACTCCCCCAAGGCGAACCCCTCGACGACAAAGACAAAGCCTTCAACCAAAAAGCCCTAGTCTCCACCCTCAAACAAATCCACGACGAACTCGATGCCGCCGTATGTGCCGCCTATGGTTGGGAACCCACCCTCACCGACGACCAAATCCTGGAAAACCTCGTCACCCTCAACGCCCAACGCGCTGAAGAAGAACGCAACGGACTGATTCGCTGGCTGCGCCCCCACTACCAAGCCCCCGGCGAAACCTACGTGCAACCATCCCTTGCAGGCATCACCACCGAAACCGAAACCGAAACCTCTATCGCCCCCGCAGAACAACAACCCTTCCCCAAAACCCTCAAAGAGCAACTTTGGGCCATCCGCGACTTATTCCGCACCCAAAGCGGTGAATGGACAGCCGCCCAAGTTACCGCCCATTTCAAAGGGGCAAATCGCAAACAAAAAGTAATTCTCGACTGTCTAGAAAGTCTCGAAGATTTGGGGATTTTGCTCAGTCATAATGAAGATGGGATGACATTCTGGCATCTCGCAGAACTTTAGAGCGATGGGTAAGTTTCTGTTACCTTCTCTATGCCATCTGCAAATACTCCAACACCAGCAACCGCAAATAGTCCAGCATTCGGATATAGGCTCGCATTTGAAGATAGCCCGATCGCGTCTCATCATAAAACTGAGCGATCGCAGAACGATCGAACACCCTGAGCTGATGTAACTCTGCGATCGCTTGGTCGCGATTCTCAACCTCTGCGCGCTCCTCAATCTGACTAGCATAACCGCGAATACTTACTGTTACTAACTCAAGCTCCTCCAGAAACGAAAAATCTTCCTCAGAACCAAGATACCTCTGAGATATCTCTTTGCGCTCTGATTTAGTGTTTTGATAGTCAACTGTCAACTGTGCCAAAAGTTGCACAATAATATCCTGCCCAAGCGCTAATTTGTTTTGAACTTGTGCCATATCGCTATTCCTCATTAATGCCATAAGTCACGATTTTCTCAACACCATACTGGTCAGGTCGCACAATTAAAAACTCATTGCCCTTTCGGTAAACAGCGGCTCCATCCTGCCGATATCCCGTGCGAGGAACTCTTACAGCACCTCTGGTGTTGAAGTTGTGTGCTTTACGCAGATATTTGAGTGGATCAAATCCTTTTCTTTGTGAATGATCTAACACACTTTGGGCCACAGTTCGATAAGTTCCTCTATCCCATTCAGACACATATTGCTGTAGTTCGATAACTTCAGTGTTGGAATAGTCTTCAAACAGTCGATCTAAATAAGGATCTACAGATGATTCGTCTGGCATTATCACTCTCATTCCAGAGGATATTATTGATTATAGCTTTATTGGAAAAAGATCGATCGCATTTTACCTCTTAACTACCGCCCACTGAGTCACCGGTGCCAGCGGTTTCCAACCCTGAAAAGAACCGATCGCCCCTACTCGCTGAATCCCAATTCTAATTAGTTCCCCGCCATAACGATCGTGCCATTGCAAAACTTTAAACTCGCTCTCAACTGTCACCGCATTAACAACTAATCGGCCGCCTTCACCTAAAGCATTCCAACAAGTTTCCAGCACAGCTTCTGCAGTGACACCGCCGCCGATGAAAATAGCATTCGGTTGAGGCAAATTTGTCAAGGCTTCCGGCGCTGATCCCGCAACAATTTCGAGTTCGGGAACGCCGAAAGTCGAGGCATTTTGGGCGATGTATTGCAATCGAGTCGGATCGCGTTCGATCGCGATCGCCCTGCACCGAGGATGACTCCGCATCCATTCGATCGCGATCGAGCCGCAGCCCGCCCCCACATCCCACAGCAACTCACCCGGAATCGGTGCTAACGCTGACAGAGTAACGGCTCGAACCTCCCGCTTGGTAAGTTGTCCGTCGTGGCGATAAGCAGCATCCAGCAAACCGGAGGTACGGGGGAAAATCACAGTTTCGCGATCGGCTGCAACTGCAATCGCGATCGCGTTCAAATCAGCCAAATCCGGTGCATTCCAGGCTGCTGCTACCCCCTCGATCCGCCGTTCCGATTCCGATCCCATCCGCTCGAACACAGTCATCAAACTGCTGCCAAACCCCCGCTGCGTCAACAATTCGGCAACCTTTCCCGGCGTGTGTCTGTCAGCGCTCAACACCAGCAAGCGCGCCCCCGGCGAGAAAGCAAGGGCGATCGATGCGATCGGGCGATTTGTCAAACTGAAAGTCTCAACTTGGGCCAGCGGCCAACCCAAACGGGCGCAAGCAAGACTAAAAGCCGATGCAGCGGGAATTACAGTCATTTCCGAAATAGGAATCTGGCGCGACAGCGTGACGCCGATGCCGTGACACATGGGATCGCCGCTTGCGAGCACGCACACAGACTGTCCCCGGCGGCGGAGGATGTCATCAATTGTTGTCTGCAAAGGCGATGCCCAAACCAATTTTTCGCGAGTGTCGTCGGTTGGTAGCATTGCTAGGTGACGGGCACCGCCGACAACGACTTGAGATCGATCGAGTAGGGTAAAGGCGATCGCACTCAATCCCGAAAGTCCGTCTTCGCCAATCCCCACCACCGAAAGCCATTTGTGCATTGCACCCTTACTGCTAATTACTACTTATCGATTCTAAAGAATAATATCGGATTTCCATTCATAATTCTTTCTTCTACTTGCCTCATTCCGAGTCTTTCTGCGACTTTTTGCGACTCAATGTTTGGGCGATCGCAACTTGCGACAAGATAGTTAAAGCCAAGTTCACCAAAACCATAATTCAATATTTTGGTTGATGCTTCAGTAGCGTAACCTTTTTTAAGTGCTTTCGGCAGCAGTGCGTAAACTAACTGGGGCTGTGCTTCTTCAAAAAAATACCACAAACCAACAAATCCAATCGTTTCTCGATCGCTCTTAGTTTCGATAAACCACAAACCGAATTTCTTTTCTTCAAAAAGCTTTTTGTTCTTTTCGAGCATTTCTGCTACTCTTTCTAGCGACCAGATTTCGCCGTCGCACAGATATCTCCTCACATAGGCATCGATAAAAATTCTATGAAGCGTGTTGAGGTCGCTCTCCACCATCGGTTTCAAAACTAATCTCTCTGTTTCAAATATCATGGGGATTATTTATGTTGGATTAAAGGGCGATCGCACCTATCCATATTAGTCCAGGACGCATTGGTGGTCAGAAACCTGGTTTTTGACCCATAAGAGGCGTTACAGCCATTGAACCGGGCAAAAACCCGGTTTCTTTGATTTTGCGTCAGTGTGATTAGCAAACAGCACTAAACTACCGTAATCACTGGATAGTTATAACTTTCCTTGACTACTAAACCATCTTTCCAATAGCCGATCGAGATTTGGTTGCTTTTAGAATCAATGATTTGACCGTCAACTTTAACCGTGTAATCATTGTACCAATTGGAAATTACTACAAAGTCATAATCCTTGTCGGCTGAAACAGCAATATCTTGACCGATTAATTTTGATTCTCGAAACTCAACTAACAGTTCTTGAAAAAAGATTTCTCTTCCTTGGCGGCAGTTTTCTTTGCCGCTAGTAATCGTACCATCTCCTTCAATCATCACAGTGTCATCCGAGTAGTAGTTTTCCAAAGCTACTGATGTTTGGAATGTCTCAACTAAGTGATTGATGTCTGCGAGCTTGATTTGCAATTCTTCTATTGTCATAAATAAGGCGATCGCAGGTTTTATATCCGAAGTTAGAAGTCACGCTCTCTTAGAGTGATTTTGACTTCGACTATAGATTATAAAAAATTATTCGGGAATCAGCAAGACAATCAAAGGAACTTCCCCTCTAACAGGCGAGCTCGCCCGGAGATTTGTTAAGAAACCCGGTTTCTTTGATAAAAGTTCGATCGCGAACTGTTTATTTTTGTAGTTGCGGTGTCTTCGCCTGCAGATCCATGCGTCCATGACTATCTGACAAATTTTTTCCCAAAACAAAAAGCGCCCCTATTTCTAGGAGCGCTTTTTGTTAATCAAAAACTAAAACTTAGCCATTGATAGAAGGAGCAACCATTGCTACTGGAGTGACTTCACTAGCAGCCAAATCAAGCGGGAAGTTGTGAGCATTGCGCTCGTGCATTACTTCCATACCCAAGTTAGCGCGGTTGATGACATCAGCCCAAGTGTTGATAACGCGACCTTGAGAGTCGATAATCGATTGGTTGAAGTTGAAACCGTTCAAGTTGAAAGCCATCGTGGAGATACCCAAAGCGGTAAACCAGATGCCTACTACTGGCCATGCACCTAACAAGAAGTGCAAGGAACGGCTGTTGTTGAATGAAGCGTATTGGAAAATCAAACGACCGAAGTAGCCGTGGGCTGCAACGATGTTGTAGGTTTCTTCTTCTTGACCGAATTTGTAACCGTAGTTTTGAGATTCGGTTTCGGTTGTTTCACGAACCAAGGAAGAGGTAACTAAAGAACCGTGCATGGCGGAGAACAAGCTACCACCGAAGACACCGGCAACTCCCAACATGTGGAAGGGGTGCATCAGGATGTTGTGCTCGGCTTGGAACACGATCATGAAGTTGAATGTGCCGGAGATACCCAAGGGCATACCGTCGGAGAACGAACCTTGTCCAATTGGGTAGATCAAGAATACTGCGGTGGCTGCTGCAACTGGTGCAGAGTATGCTACGCAGATCCAAGGACGCATACCTAAGCGGTAGGACAGTTCCCATTCACGACCCATGTAGCAAAATACACCGATCAGGAAGTGGAAAATTACCAATTGGTAAGGGCCGCCGTTGTACAACCACTCATCGAGGGAAGCTGCTTCCCAGATTGGGTAGAAGTGAAGACCAATTGCGTTGGATGAGGGAACAACTGCACCTGTGATGATGTTGTTGCCGTACATTAAGGAACCTGCTACTGGTTCGCGGATGCCGTCGATGTCCACTGGAGGAGCAGCGATGAAGGCGATGATGTAGCAGATGGTGGCGCTCAGGAGGGTAGGAATCATCAAGACTCCGAACCAACCTACATAAATGCGGTTGTCGGTGCTTGTGACCCATTCACAAAAGCGTTCCCAGACGTTGGCGCTTTCGCGCTGCTGTAAGGTTGTTGTCATTTGTTTATGATTGCTTTATTTGGTTTTCAATGTTCGTGACGGCTTTGTGTTCCGCCATGTAAATAAACATAAAGCTTTTATTTCAGTTTGTAAAGGCCTTCTCAGCACAGTTTTTGTTATGAATGTCATAAGCTGCGCTGATAATAAGCCAGAATGCTTGCTGTATGGTGTTTTAAAAAGCAGAGTGCGGAATTGGCGGACGATCGCCCACAAATCAAGAATACTCATAATCTACCGGGGGAACGAGATTGCGGACTTGCGTCAGTGTTAAGATAGATGAAGGGTTGCGATCGCCAACCGCAAAACTCGCACTGCACAGATATATGTTGTTGCGTAAGTCCGATCGATAAAAATCCCAAGGAATGTCTCGCACAGTCACCTACAGCCCTGCTTATACTCTGGTTCCCACTTACGAGTGTTTTAACCGCTGCACCTATTGCAATTTTCGGGCAGAACCCCTGCAAAGTCCTTGGCTAACACTCGCAGAAGCCGAAAAACAGCTCAACTTGCTGCAAACTCAGGGTGTAATTGAAATTCTCATCCTCAGCGGCGAGGTACATCCTCACAGTCAACGGCGAAAAGCTTGGTTGCAGCGGATTTACGATTTGTGCGAACTGGCACTTGCTCTGGGATTTTTGCCGCATACTAATGTGGGGCCGCTCAGCTTTGAGGAGATGGCACTGTTAAAAGAGGTAAATGTATCGATGGGGCTGATGCTAGAACAGCTTACTCCACATTTGTTACAAACTGTTCACCGACACGCACCGAGTAAAGTGCCGGCGTTGCGGCTGCAACAGTTAGAATGGGCTGGGGAATTAAAGATTCCGTTCACAACTGGTTTGCTGCTGGGAATTGGGGAAAGTGAGGCAGATTGGGTGGAGACTTTAGAGGCGATCGCCCGGATTCATTCGCCCTACAATCACATTCAAGAAGTTATCCTCCAGCCACACACTCCGGGAAATCAGCAAATTTGGGACGGTGAAGTTTTTGATGCTACAAAAATGCCGGAAGTAATTGCGATCGCCCGCAGCATTTTACCTGATGAAATTGCCCTACAAATTCCGCCCAATTTAGTTGCACAACCAGACATATTGCTGGCTTGTTTAGAAGCAGGTGCTAGAGATTTAGGAGGAATTGGGCCGCGGGATGAAGTTAATCCCGATTATCCTCACCTGCAACACCAAACTTTAACAGACATTTTAGCAGCATCGGGATGGCAACTCGTAAAGCGTTTGCCTGTTTATCCTCAGTACGATAAGTGGCTGCCCCAGACATTGCAAACGGCTGTAAAAAACTGGAGAGTTATATAAATTCCGGTAGCATCGGAATAGTATAGCAATCGCCAAGGCGGTTATGGCATAAACTATAAGTAGCCCCAATTGCTCGCGTGCGATCGTACAACTCATGC
>NZ_JAUBRP010000130.1:0-9468 GCF_036701935.1 Microcoleus sp. M2_D5
TCCAGTCCCGCTGTCGCTACTGTCGCGGCTATCTTGCGGGCCGATGGGCAAACTCCCACACCGACTCCAACTCCAACAAATCCCACACCGACTCCAACTCCAACAAATCCCACTCCAACTGACAACCAACCGCCATTGGCCAACAATACCAACTCCCGCCTCGGGCCCAACAGCAGCAGGTTAGTCACAGGATTGGGAGGAAGTGACCCCGACGGGTCGATCGTCTCTTACACCATCAACAGCCTGCCCCCAGCAGACCAAGCCGTCCTATTTTTAGGAGATCCAGCCAACGGGGGCGTACCCGTGACACCAGGCCAAGTCCTGACTCCTCAACAGTTGCAGCAATTATTTTTCTTCACAACGGGCAACTTTACAGGAACCAATTTCACCTACAGCGCCACAGACAACAGGGGTGCTATCAGTCCCCCTGCTACGGCTACTGTGGATGGACTGATAGTGCCAACTCCCACAAGTCCCACAACTCCAACTCCAACTGACAACCAACCGCCAGTTGCCAACAATGCCAACTCCCGCCTCGGCCCCAACAGCAGCCAGTTAGTCACAGGATTGGGAGGCAGCGACCCCGACGGGTCGATCGTCTCTTACACCATCAACAGCCTGCCTCCTGCAGACCAAGCAGTCCTGTTTTTAGGAGATCCAGCCAACGGGGGCGTACCCGTGACACCCGGTCAAGTCCTGACTCCAGAACAGTTACAGCAACTGTTTTTATTCACGACGGGCAACTTTACAGGAGCCACTTTCACCTATAGCGCGACAGACAATAGCGGCGCATCCAGTCCCGCTGTCGCTACTGTCGCGGCCATACTTTCAACTGACAACCAACCGCCAGTTGCCAACAATGCCAACTCCCGCCTCGCGCCCAACAGCAGCCAGTTAGTCACGGGATTGGGAGGCAGCGACCCCGACGGGTCGATCGTCTCTTACACCATCAACAGCCTGCCCTCACCAGACCAAGCAGTCCTGTTTTTAGGAGATCCAGCTTTGGGCGGGGGCGTACCCGTCACACTAGGTCAAGTCCTGACGCCAGAACAGTTACAGCAACTATTTTTGCAAGCCACAGGCAACTTTACAGGAGCCACTTTCACCTATAGCGCCACAGACAACAGCGGTGCCATCAGTCCCGCTCCCGCTACTTTTGTCGCTATCTTGCGGCCGGTTGGGTCAACTCCCACACCAATGCCGCCACCGCCGATCGTCTCAAATCCGATCGGGGAAGCAGATACCGACTGTCAATGTTCGCCCATTATTGAAAAACCGGGAATTAACTTTGCGCCCCCGCAGCAACCACCTGCTGTGGGATTTGTCCGGCCTATTTCACAATTTTCCGAGGGACAAACCACCAAAGGAACCGACGGCGATGACTTCATCGCAGACACCAAAGGCAACCAAAAAATCGTCGGTTTTGAAGGCAACGACCTGCTTTTAGGTGAAGACGGCGCGGACGAAATTTACGGAAACGAAGACAATGACACGATTTTTGGGGGCATTGACTCCGATATTGTTTACGGAGACGAGGGCAACGATATCGTATTTGCAGGCAAACAGAACGACTGGATTGCCGGCGATTTAGGCTCGGACACTCTGTTTGGAGATCGAGGTGCGGATACGATTCTCGGAGACACCGGGGAGAACAACTCCCAGAGTCCTGACGATGCTCGCGAGTTGATCTTCGGAGGCGAGGCTGGAGACCTGATTAACGGCAACGAGGGCGACGATACCATCCATAGCGGCAAAGGTGACGATATTGCCCTTGGAGGTAAAGAAAATGACCTGATTTGGGGCGAACTCGGCTCCGACAGCTTGTTTGGTGGCATCGGCTCCGACAGCTTGTTTGGGGGAATCCGCGACCAAAGAGCCAGCGACTCCCAGGGACGCGACTTGCTTTACGGAGGCTTCGGTGACGACTTCCTCCACGGCCAACAAGACGACGATACGCTGGTTGCAGGCAAAGATAACGATCGCGCTTACGGAGGTAAAGGCAATGACATTATCTACGGTCAATTAGGCTCCGATACCCTCTACGGCGGTGAAGGAGCCGATACTGTGCTCGGCGACAGTGGCAGTTCCCAGTCCATCGGGGATATCGGGGAACAAGACTTGCTCTTTGGTGGCAGTGGCAACGACATCCTCGGCGGCGGCCACGGTAATGATACGGTGCAAGCAGGTAAAGGCAATGATGGTGTTTGGGGTGGCAAAGATAATGACCTGATTTGGGGCGAGCTCGGCTCTGATACCCTTGTCGGCGACAGCGGCGACGACACCATGTACGGCGGTGCTCGAAGTCGAACTCAAGATGTTGGCGGCCGAGACTTGCTTGTTGGTGGCATCGGTGCTGATGTGCTGTTCGGCGATGAGGGTGACGATACCATCGCCGGCGGTGAAGACAATGACTTGATTTACGCCGGCAAAGCTAACGACCTCATACACGGAGATCGGGGTGACGACTTGATTTACGGCGGTGACGGCAGCGATGAACTCTGCGGTGACGAGGGCAGCGATACCATCTATGGCGATCGTGCTGATAACCTGGCTGTCTCGGTGGGGGCAAACGACCAGCAAGACTGCATCAATGGCGGTGACGGCGATGACTTGCTCTACGGCAACGAAGGCCAAGATACTATCAACGGAGATGCTGGCAGCGATACTCTGATTGGTGGTAAAGATAACGACCTGCTCAATGGGGGCGCTGGAGATGACTGGCTGTTTGGCGACTTGGGCGAGGATACTTTAATTGGAGGCACGGGGAGCGATCGATATGTGTTGAGTGCTGATGGTGGCATTGATACTGTGATTAACTTCGAGGTAGGCGTCGATAAGTTGGTTTTGACCGACGGCCTGAGTTTCCAGCAGTTGCAATTTAGCGCCACTCCGAACGGTACGTTGCTGCAAGTAGCAGGAACCGATCGGGTTCTAGCAAATCTGGTTGGGGTTAACGGGGCGATCGGCTCCTCGGATTTCCTACCAAATCTCTCTGAACTCTAGAATTGGCGGCGAAAGTCTCCTGTTCTGGCGAACAAAACGCCACAGCAGTTCGGATCTGCTGTGGCGTTCCTCCCAATACTCAATCCGGGTTAGAAACTTTGTAGCGATCGGCCCTTGACCTCGTTCTTACAGTTGCCTTTTGTTCCTCTCTAAAATGCTAAAAAATAAGGGTGTATTCCAGCCGGATTCGGTATAATATCAAATCAGTTAGCCTTGGGATTATTCATAAATCTCTTATTATCGGCGTGAATCAGCGTCAATCCATTGTCATCTGCGGTTTGAGAAAATTTCTTTTTTTACCGCAGATGAGGGCAGATTAACACAGATTAACGCAGATTAATTCGATTTTCTTGGCGCAGCCCCAATTCCCCATAATCAATTCAAATACTTAGCTTAGGATAGCGAAATCTGCTTGCGTAAAAACAGGCGGCGCGGCTGGCCCAACAGCCAACCAGTCCAATTCCAATCCACCTGTTGCAAGCGATAGCCCGCCTGATAGTACAACTGTCGCGCCGGGTGATTATTTTCCAGAACGTGGAGGTAAATCTCAGAAAATCCCCATTCTTTGGCTGTCTCCTCGCAGTTGCTGAGCAATTGTTGAGCAACCCCTTGTCGCCGGTACTCTGGGTGAACGGCTAAATTCGACAAATAAGGATAGTCGGAATTAGGGATTTGCCAAGGAAAGCGAGAACGTAAAGCCATTTCTACTGTTCCTGTTATGCGCTGAGCTCGGTGCGATCGATAATTCTGCGTTCCCTCCTCGCGCGAGACTAGCTCAGCAACCAGACAAATGTAATGTTCTGCTTTAGAACGCAGTCGATTTTTTAAATCTTCGTAAATGCCCAAACGCAACACTGGATACACCCATTCTACAAACCCCTCGCGAGAGTGAAAGCTCATGGCTAAAATATCCGCTAGCTGCGTTAAGTCGTTGGGCGCAGCCACCCGGATCGAAAAACCAGAAAGTCCGGGAGTTTGTTGTTGGTGAGATGGTGAGGAAAAAAATGAAGGATTCACAATGCCAGGCCACTATATTAATTTTTTTTACGCGGGTTTCTAAGCTACCATCTTAGAAAATTTACTGATGTTATACTGCTCTTATAACGTAACTTATAGGCATAGTTTATTAGCCAGATTAAATTACATTTTTTGGCGATGGACTTTAAGTAGCATTTGAGGTAAATGGAAAATTTTTAGCATTTAATACTCTAGTTATGAAAAAATAAAACTCATCCCCTAATACTAGATTTATGGCTCAGCTATTTTGCCTTTAAATTGAAGCTCGATCCCTGGCTTTCTGCCGGCATCACAAGAGTTTAAGTAAACGGTAGCTTACAAATTAAATGCGCGACAGCTTAGCGGGCAAGGTATTAAAAACAATCACAAAGGTTTTAACGTCAGGTTCCCGAAATCCTACCGCTCTCTGCTTATTGAAATACCCGATCGAATATAATTTATCCGTCAAGCGGTAGTTGAAAAACTCAACGACTGACCATACTAACACTGGGATCGCTGGCGCGTCGGATGTTCCCCGCCGCCCCCCGGCCTGGCACCCCAGCTTTCAGCAGTTCTGGGCTATCCATCGCCCGTCCCCAATCGAACCGGCCTTACCTGTTGAGCTACTTGGTACTTTTCCAACGTCCAATTTAAATTTGGATGCCTGGAAACAGTCTGCAGGGGTTTTCCCCGTCGGTTCGATACTCTGCTGCGCGCGAGACCTTCAAAACCTCGATCGAGCTGATTGACCCTGCCCAAAAACAGATACAAGCCACCGACACTCGTCGTGGAGAGATCAAAATTTTAGACCCTAGTTCAAGCTCCCCGATTCATCTGTGGAGTAAATCTAAAATCTAAAATCTAAAATCTAAAATCGACCGATCGGTTTCCACAGAGTACATCCCTAGCTAAGATTAACAGATGGATGCTCAAACTTGCGGTGTTTCGCCGCAGTAATTAGCTTGGGCGTTGGCCTGCAGGACGCACAAAAAATGCCGATATCGGGGAAAAAAGTGCAAGTCTAACTAAAATGGTACAGCAATTGCGTCACTCCCACAGACACCTCTGTGGTCTGTGGGCCACCCCCGAATATCAGTCAGGGGTTCAGGGCCCGATGGTGGTCGCTATCCTTGGCTGACTGTTAAAGTTGCTATTACTTGTGGGAAAAAACACAGGCGAAGATGTTGGTTGTCTATAGTATTTTGCTGCAGGCAGCTTTCACATACCAAATAAAATATTCCCAGGAGGCAGGAGCAAACATAAATTTGGCTAATCAACTCACAATCAAGACGGTTATTCCTCTGTATTCTGAGATATCCAGACGGCAGTTAAAATGGCCAGATTTGTGTTTGATCTCCGGCGGCCTCAAGGTAAGGGGTGAAAGAAATTTATCGGGAGACGAGTTTATGTGAAGATCGTTGAATAATAAAATTGGGGTGCACGACAGATAACTGTGGCTCAGAAGAATTCCGAATTGAAAACCCAGACATCAAAAATCAAGGTTGATGCTTGCCTCGGCATACTTACAACAAATTCATATTCACGAATTATTGTGATACCATTTTCCCAAAATAATGGCGACCTAGGCAAACTCCCAATCCTTATGTCAGGAGTCATTCGCAATCGAAAATCGAAGGTCGAGAATCGAAAATGGTATGACTTCAGCAATTTAAATCGGCGAATTCTTCCTTTAATCAGACTTATTAAATCGAACAGCCCCGGGGCACAGGAGAACGGTGCATGAATTCCCAAGAAAATCCTAAGCTAAAAATTCTGATAGTCGATGACGAACCGGATAACCTCGACTTGCTTTACCGCACCTTCCATCGAGACTATAAAGTGCTCAGAGCCGAATCTGGCCCCGCTGCTCTCGAAATTTTGGCAAAAGAGGGAGAAGTAGCAGTGATTATCTCTGACCAGCGAATGCCAAAAATGAGCGGTACGGAGTTTCTCAGCCTGACGGCGGCTCAGTACCCCGACGTGATCCGAATTATTTTAACTGGCTATACGGATGTTGAAGATTTAGTTGAAGCTATTAACGCTGGCAAAGTATTCAAATACGTTACCAAGCCTTGGGATGCTCAAGAGCTGATCAATCTTGTTAGTCAAGCTGTTGAGACTCACAATCTTCTGAAAACGCGCACCAATGAACTGCGCCGTGCTTTGAGCCAAGAATCGCTGCTTTATGCCGTTACCAATACTATCCGATCGGCTCCCAATTACCAGCAAATGCTGCAAAGAATTGTGGAAACTGTCGGGCAGATGTTTGAGGTGAGTTGCTGTCTGCTGCGGCCGTTCCAAGACGGCCGGGTGGCCGATGAGTGGTTCGTTTACCAGAAGGCAGAAACTAAAGGTGTGGGGGGCGATGAGGAAGTCACGCCCGGTGATGCTTCTGCTGCCGAACTCTCCCCGGATTTGCTGCCGGATTTGGTTTGGGAAACTCTGGATGTGGAGGTGATTCAAGATGCCCAAACTGACGATCGAGTTTTAAACTGGGATAATCCACAGCGAAAGCAGGCTTACGAAGCTGCGAATATTCGATCCAGCTTGATCGTACCGCTATTTTACAAAATCGAACTGATGGCAGTCTTGGCGCTGCATCAGTTTGAGGAACCGCGCCAGTGGCAAGACCACGAGGTACAGTTGGTAATTACGGTGGCAGACCAAGCGGCTTTGGCGCTTTCTCAAGCCCGGGCTTACGAACAGGTGCGGGCGCTGGCCAAGCGCGAGGCCTTAGTCAATACTATTACTACGGCAATTCGATCGAGTCTCGATCCCCAAAATATTTTTGCAGCCATTACTCAACAACTCGGCCAAGCTTTGCAAGTTGACGGCTGCGCCCTATCTCTGTGGACAGAAGATGATGAATACGTCCAATGCGTGGGGCTATACGACACAGATAGGGATACCGTGGCTGTAGAACAGGGTTTTCTTGATAATCCAGAGCTAGTTGCGAACCCTCTGGGCTACGAGACGGATTCTGGTGATGCTGCTGCTAACACTCGCGCCTGGGTTTTTGCCC
Source organism: Microcoleus sp. M2_D5 (assembly GCF_036701935.1). Taxonomy (NCBI): domain Bacteria; kingdom Bacillati; phylum Cyanobacteriota; class Cyanophyceae; order Oscillatoriales; family Microcoleaceae; genus Microcoleus; species Microcoleus sp. M2_D5. The sequence continues at coordinate 7,022 of NZ_JAUBRP010000130.1, forward strand.
ATCCTTCTTTGCCACAGTCTTTGGTGCCGATTCGGGGCAATCCGCTGTTGTTGCAAGTTATGGTATCAAAAGAGCCGGTGGCGATCGAAGACCTCGACGAACACCCCGAATTAAATGTTACAGAACTGCAAGTTCGATCGCCAGCCCGCGCCCTGTTAGTCGTTCCCTTGCTCTCAGAAGGCAAAATCATCGGCAGCATTTCGCTGCGCCAAAATCACAGCATCCGCCGCTGGAACATCTCAGATATTGACCTGGCCCAAATAGTCGCAACTCAAGCTGCTCTAGCCGTGCAGCAGTCGCGCCTCTACCAGACTACCAGACAGCAGGCAGAACGGCTTCTGGAAGCCGATCGGCTCAAAACCGAATTTTTCCAAAATATCTCCCACGAGTTCCGCACGCCTCTAACTCTAACTATCGGCCCTCTGGAATCAGCTTGCAGGCGTAAAGAAGACTTACCCTACGAACAAGCCGTAATCGCTTTGCGTAATTCCCGCCGCCTCCTGCGCTTGGTAAATCAACTGCTGGACTTGCAGCGGCTAGATGCCGGACGGATGCAGCCGAGTTTTCGCCCCTGCGATTTGGTCGGTTTCTGTTACTCTACCGCAGAGTCGTTCCGCGCCTACTGCGAGAAAAAAGGACTGCACTTAATTACCCAACTGCAAGAATGTCCTTTACTTTATTTGGACTTGGAAAGATTTGACAAAGTTATTTACAACCTGCTATCAAATGCTGTTAAATTCACCCCAGAAGGCGGAACTATCACCCTGAAAGTTGAATCTGCCGGCGCTCACTGTTTGTTGCAAGTAAAAGACACGGGTATCGGCATTCGCACCGAACAAATTCCCTATTTATTCGAGCGATTTCACCAAGCCGAAGGTTCAGCTAGTCGTTCCTACGAAGGCAGCGGTTTAGGTTTGGCACTTGTCAAAGAATTAGTCGAACTCCACGGCGGTCAAATTTCAGTTGAGTCAGTTTACGGCGAAGGTACTACTTTTACCGTTTGGCTGCACTTTGGTTCGACGCACTTGCCCCCGGAACAGGTACTAGAAATACCTGCGGAGTTTCACTCATCGAAAGCTGCGGTGGAACTGGCCGATGTGGAGGCGGATTTATCAGAAAATGAGGCTGAAAATCATAACTTTGAGTCGCTCCAACCTGTCCGATCGGAAACAGCAGTGGGAACGGTTTTGGTGGTGGACGACAATCCAGATTTGCGCTTTTATGTGTCAGCAATTCTCCGAGATGCCGGCTTTGCAGTTTTGCTCGCCCGCAACGGAGAAGAAGGATTTGCCGTGGCTAAAAAACGTCGCCCTAATTTAATTATAACGGATTTGATGATGCCTTTGATTTCGGGCTTGGATTTGATTAAGATGATTCGAGAGGATGAGGAATTACAGGGAACTCCGGCAATTTTGCTGACTGCTAAAGCCGACGAAGATACTCGAATTGAAGGAGTAGAACGGGGTGCGGATGCTTATTTGTCCAAGCCTTTTAACGATCGAGAATTGTTGGCGGAAGTGCGGAATTTGATCGCCCTCAAACAAAACGAGCGGCGAGTGCAGCAGTTGAACAGTTATTTAACTGAGTCGGTGCTGCGCCGATTTTTGCCGCCGGCGATGGTGAAGGCCGCAGCGGCTGGAGATTTGGCCTTGGATTTGCGCCCGGAACCGCGATTGATTACTATTTTGTTTAGCGATATTGTCGGTTTTACTCAAATGGCAAATACGCTGCGATCGCGCCGGGTAGCTGAGCTGTTAAATGAATATTTGGCGGCAATGACTAAGGCTATTTTTGACAGTGGCGGTACGGTGGACAAGTTTGTTGGAGATGCGGTAATGGCTTTCTTTGGCGCGCCGGAGGAATTAACGCCTAATGAGCAAGTACGCCGCGCTGTGGCTGCTGCGGGGCAAATGCTGGGAGCTCTCAAGGAGCTTAACAAGGGCTGGTTGGAGCAGGGAATTGTTGGGGAAAATGGCGTCCCTCCGGTGCGGTTTCGCTGCGGAATTCACCAGGGTACTGCGGTGGTGGGGATGTTTGGCGGCCCCGATCGATCGGATTATACTGCGATCGGGCCGAGCGTGAATATTGCTGCCCGCTTGCAAGAGGTGACGGAACCAAACACGGTGCTAATTTCGGCGGCGGTTGCAGATTATGTTGAGGAAAATCGCATTGTTAAATACAAGCCTTTGAAACTAAAGGGAATTGATGAAACTGTCTTGACTTTTTTACTAAACTGTGATTAGTCATTGTAAGTATTATATGTTGATATCCCACGCACAATTTCGGGAACAACCTATTCCTAAATAAGTAGATGAGCAGCCAAATATGTATGTAGCCCAAAGCGATTATCACTCCGTGAAACGCTCATTTGGAGCGCGAATTAAATAACTTACAATTTTAATTGTTATTGTGGGATGGGCGTCCTGCCCGTCCTTTTTGGACGGGCA
>NZ_JAUBRP010000131.1:0-9397 GCF_036701935.1 Microcoleus sp. M2_D5
ATAACTTCCACAAGTTTGTGGGATGGGCGTCCCGCCCGGCCTTTTTGGACGGGCGGGACGCCCATCCCACAATAACAATTAAAATTATAAGTTATTTAATTCGCGATCCTAACTAATGACCTGCCCAAAAACGGATACAAGCCCCCAACTTAAATCGCGATGGCACAATTTTAGACTCTTGTTCAAGTTCCCAGATTCATCTTTAGACTAAATGAAATCTAAGAAATCTAAAATCTAAAATCTAAAATCTAAAATCGACTGACTATTCTGTTATTTTCAACTCGTACAAATTCCAGAAAGCACCGCCGAGGGCACTGTAGCGAATTCCCGAAACGCGATCGCGCACCGCCTCAAAAGTCAGCGGATTTACCATATAAACAAAAGGCACTTGTTCCGCTATAATCCGCTGCGCCTCCCCATAAATTTCCTTGCGCTTCGCCTCATCAAGCTCCTGAGAAGCTTTCACGTAAAGGTCATCGATTTTCTGCTCCCAGTCGTAAACTTGCCAACCCTGAATCGGGGGTTCTCCGGCTTGCGGGCCTTGGTTGAAACTGTGCAGTGTCCCGTTAACAGACCAAATATTGTAGCCGCTGTGCGGTTCAGTACCTCCCGTAAAAGCGCCCAAGTAAGTATCCCAATTCCGCGTCAGGCGCAGCTTTTCCACATAAGTGTTAAAACTCAGGAACTGCGTATCAATTTGCATCCCCAGTTTGCCCAAGTCTTGCTTAATTTGCGTTGCCATTTGTTCCCGAACTTTTTTACCTGCCGCCATCAACAAAGTAAATCGCACCTTGTTGCCTTCAGCATCCAACAATTCTTCGTTACTATTATACTTGAAACCTGCACTTAACAGTAACTCTTTGGCTTTTTGTCGATCGTAACTGTAAGTTTTCAATCCCTGTTCTGGGGACAGGTAGAACGGGCTTTGCGCCGGAATTGGGGAATGTAGGGGCGCGCCCAGTCCGCGATAGATATTGTTAGTCATGGCGGATCGGTTGATGCCGTAGGCGATCGCCTGCCGAAATTCCTTACTCGCGAACCACCGAGACTTAATTGGGTCTACGAACGGCTGATTTTGAGCATTGCGCCCCTTATTCAGATTGAAACACATAAACACGCTGCCAGTATCCGGGCCGCCGTTAAACACCGTATATTTGCCGCGTTTTTCCTCCCGTTTCAAGAGGGGAAATACTTCCGGCTCCACGTTCAGAGTATCCAAATCGCCCGATCGAAAATTCAGCAGTTGATTGTCAGTATTTTCGATAATTTGCCAAACAATTTGCTGGATGTAAGGTTGAGGATTTCCCTCAGCATTTTTGCGCCAATAATATGGATTTCGTTCCAAAACAACGCGCTGATTAGGAGTATAACTCAGCATTCGGTACTGACCGTTGCCGACAATTTTTTTAGGGTCAGTATCCGTGCCCCAAGTAGTCAAGAATTTAGGCTTGCCGTCTGCATCTGTATTATCGATAGATTCCTGTAAAATATGAGCTGGTAAAATTGGGATTCCCCCAGCATATCTAATAAAAGGAGCAAAGGGTTCTGCAACGGAAAATTCTACGCGGCGACTGTCGAGTTTTTTGACTTTTGGAAATTCGCCACTGATGCCAACCCTCAGAATATCTTTCAAACCGCTAGGAATTTGGTCATTGAAATAAATCTTTTCATAGCTGAAGATAATGTCATCAGTAGTCAGGGGTGCGCCGTCCGACCATTTCAAACCCTCTCGCAGGGTAAAGACAATCTTTTTGCCATCTTTAGAAACTTCCCAAGATTCGGCTAAACCGGGTTCTAGCTGCGATGTCAAGCCGTTTTCGTTAATCAACCCCTCGTACATATAGCCAAAGACGCTGTATGCAGACTGATTTAGGGGGTAGTTAAAGGTGGCCGGGCCGCTGGGGGTGGGAACGATGAGTCTGTTTACTAAGTTCGATCGCACCGGAGTGCACGCAGACAGAGTTATGGTAGCAATTACCGCCAGTAAAATCAGGAGCCAGCGCAGTCTTGAATGTACCATCATAGAAATTTTCATAATTTTTAACTATACCATTTCAGTGCAACTACGACTGAGACTGTAGCCAACCGAGAAAATCTTCCGTGACCGAGAAATACTTCATTATTCCTACTTCCCGCAAAGCATCTCGAACTTTCGGCAGACCAAATTCTTTTGTATTATTGCTCCAAAATACCTTGACTTCATTAGGATGTAACTGTGCGTGGTTCAAGATGCAGTGGAGAATTAAATTGTCTGTCGGGTCTTCTTCAATAAAAATTTAATTCAAACTTTCTCGAAGTATGCCTGCTGTTAATTGAATCATTTCTATCTTTATAGCCAACAAATCAAGAGCAGCAAAAAGACGTGCATTAATATCATTGAGCAACACCTCATTCTCATTGAGAGATTCCTCTCAGTGGAAGACAAGAGACTGGGCCTAGGGTGAAGTTTTATCTCGCTTTAGCTGACTGATTTGTTTTTCCATTTCACCTACAAAACGGTTGCGTCGCTTGATCTCGTCTTCTAAAGCCGAAAGCGATTCCATGCAGCAAATACTTGGTATTGCTATGTTGACTGATGTCGGTACACTCACCAACAAGTTGTTAGCGTCTGGATCGCGTCCCGTAGCAATGCTCATCAGAAAGTTAGTCTCGATATATAAAATTGCCACCAATTTCTACCCCTGATTTTGTCGTCCCACCTGCTAGCAGCGGCAGCAAGCCGATTTTTGCTATCTGTTCTGACGCGGTGGGAATCTCAGACTTCCAATTATAAGCTAAGTCGCGCAGCCATGCTTCAACCAGTCTAGTTAGGTATCGCTTAAAGATCCGTTTGCTGCCAAATTCCGGCTCATAATGGCGAAGTATTTCACCAGTGTTTAGAGAGCACGCAGGTTCAGATAAATTTACTCCGTCCCATTTGAAAATCAGAATTTGTTCGGTGTCAACAAACATAGCATAGGGAATTATGGTGCGCTGCTCGGACATCTTCGCTAACGCAGCTTTCATCCAAGATATCATGTAGTCAGCAATCCTTTGCTTTGCTGCTGGTTCTTGAGCTTCAATAATTTTAACTTCGATTAGCACGACTACCCGATCGTCCTTATCCAATGCGATAATATCCGCGTCAATGGGTAACTCTAAATCCAAGGTTTCAGTTTGCATGGTTTTGGTCTTCCTAAAACGTAGATTAAAGTTCTATTTTAGCACTAACAAAACTACAGCGTAAGCTGCGATTCCTTCTTCTCTCCCAACGGGGCCTAGCTTTTCGTTGGTGGTGGCTTTGATGCCGATTTGGTCTGGGTTGAGTTTGAGGATGGAAGAAAGCCGATCGCGCATTTGCTGAATATGCGGTTTCAGCTTTGGACGTTCTGCCACCACCACCGAATCAATATTGCCGATTTCCCAGCCTTTATCTAATATTAACTGATTGACTTGTGCCAGCAATACGAGACTATCCGCACCTTTCCATTTCGGGTCAGTTGGCGGGAAATAAAGGCCGATATCTCCTAAGCTGAGAGCTCCGAGCATCGCGTCCATGATAGCGTGGGTAAGTACGTCGGCGTCGCTGTGGCCGAGTAATCCTAATTCGTGAGGAATATTGACACCGCCGAGGATGAGGGGGCGTTCTGGAACTAAGCAGTGAATGTCGTAGCCGTTGCCGATGCGGATGTTCATGTAAAAATGAGGTTTGGGAAGTATACCAAAAGACAATTATTTCATATTTGCGGGGAGATAGGTGAAAAAGTATGGTCTTGATTTACGGACTGTGTGGGCATTGTGACCAAGACATACAGATGTTGGTTGGTCAGTCTCTCTTTGACAAAAAAGTTGTTTGGCATCTATCTTATAGCTGCTCTCATTGTGGGGAGGCAATCGAGTTAGATGATACTCATGCTATGCCTAACGAAATGAGAGAAGAAATTTTAGCAAAAGAAGGGACTTGGAACTTGATTGTATTGGAAAAAGAACAACGTGCAACAGTTGTAACAAGAATTCTGCGTGAGGCTATGTCGTTGTCCTTAGCTGAAGCTATGAAGCTAAAAAAGAAGATGCCTGGTTCAGTTTTTATCGGAACTAAATCTGAGACCGATCGACTAAAACAGCTTTTAGCTGCTGAAGGTTTGAAAGCTTCAATCAGCAGAAGTGTTGCAACAATCGGCGCTGTCGATCGAATTGGGCTATGAGTTTGCCCGATCGATCGTATGGGATAACTTCTCCTTTCTCCCTTTCTCCTATTCTTCCCTCTCCTGCAACCACCGATCGTACAAATCCAGCCGGCGCGATCGAGTTCTTTCAATTTGCTGTTCCCTGCGCCAGCGAGCAATTTCCGCGTGATTACCAGACAGCAACACGTCAGGCACCTTCAATCCCCGAAAATCCGCCGGTCGAGTGTACTGCGGATAATCCAAAAGTCCGTCTTCAAAACTCTCAAATTTCAGGGAATCTTCCTTCGCCACAGTTCCCCGCAGCAATCGCAAAACCCCATTAATCAAAGCCAAAGCCGGAATTTCGCCCCCCGTGAGCACAAAATCCCCCAAAGACACCTCGCGAGTTACCAAGTGCAGCACTCGATCGTCCACACCTTCATAATGACCGCAAATCAATACCAACTGATCGCGCTCTGCAGCCAACTCCCGAAACATCGCCTGCTGCATCGGTTCCCCCTGGGGAGTCAGCAAAATCACCTCCCGCCGCGGCAAAACCGGCAGCGACTCCACCGCAGCAAAAATTGGTTCCGGTTTCATCAGCATCCCCACTCCGCCCCCGTAAGGCTCATCATCGACTCGCTGGTGCTTGTCTGTGGTAAAATCGCGGGGATTGACAAAATTCACCTCAGCAATCTTTTTAGCTAAGGCTTTGCCCATCAGTCCCGACTCTAGGGGAGCCCGGAAAAATTCTGGAAATAGGGTAACAACGTCAAATCGCACAATTATTGGAATTTCATTGATACATCACCTCTAGTTTGACCTTTAGGGGGAGTTCAGTTTTCAGTAATTGCTTTATTCTTTATAATTTCTTATAATTTCTGAAAATTTTGGCAAGTTAAATTCTCTTCCTTTGTCGGCGGGCCGGTTTTGTACAAAAATAATCTGTTTTTCATGACAGCGACTGCAAGTAAACTCGCCCCCAAACAACTGCGGGATCGCGCGATCGCCGATCGCACCTCGCTGGCACCAAAAAATATTTATTCTTAAAAAGCCCCATTCTACGCACAGCCACGGCAAAATTGAATTTCACATAACAGAGGAAGACACACCATGCAGCAGTTGACATCTCAAGCCCTTGAACACAATATTCCCCCGCGCACAAAAACCTCGATTATGGTCATCGGGGGAGCCGAAGACAAAGTTCACGGGCGAGAGATTCTGAACACCTTTTTTTGCCGTGCTGGGGGTGCAAACGCTCGGCTGGCGATCGTTCCGTGCGCTTCGCGAGATCCCGAAGGAATTAGCAACCGCTACCGCACAATATTTGACGAAATGGGCGTTAGCGCAGTCAAAGTAGTAGACATCCGCGAACGCGAACAAGGCGAAAACCCCGTCTGGAAAGATTACTTAGAAGACTGTACGGGCGTATTCATCACAGGCGGCGACCAACTGCGGCTTTGTGGGCTGCTGGCGGACACCCCGCTGATGGAGAAAATTCGCAAAGAAACTCTCGAAGGCAAAATTACCCTCGCTGGCACCAGCGCGGGTGCTGCGGTAATGGGATATCACATGATTGCAGGCGGTGGAAGTGGCGCCCCGCCGAACCGCTCTTTAGTAGACATGGCAAACGGACTTAACATTATTCCTGAGATCATCGTAGACCAGCATTTTCACAACCGCAATCGCATGGCTCGCTTGCTGTCGGCTGTGGCTTGTCATCCCGATCGCATCGCTATTGGTATTGACGAAGACACCTGCGCCTTGTTTGAGGGAGACGATACTATGAAAATTCTCGGTAAAGGCACCGTGACTATTGTTGATTCTAGGGAAAATTTTTATACCAATGAATCTATGGTAGGAGCGACAGAACCCTTAAGTCTGTTCAATATGCGCTTGCACGTTCTGTGTCACGGAGATTGCTACAATATGCCCCTAGGCAAACCCATGCCATCGGGAGCGTGTTCCGAGTCTGGCTGGCCCCCCGAATGCCGCACAGCCAACTAAGGTAGAACATCTCTTGTCATTGATTCGGCAGAAATTAGGCGGCATTCCGGCCGAATCATGGATACAACAATAGATATAGATTCGGAAGCAGCCACGGGCTGACGCCAAGAGGCAGAACCACAGAAAATTCTAGCTTCGGGCTTTGAGTTTTTGCTAGCCATGTACCTGTACTTGTTTTTAGCCGATCGCAGGGGCATGAATTTTAAATTGGGTAGCCCATAACTGGAAATTCACTCCCAAACTGTTCGCAGCGAACAGTCGATCGAGCAATCTAGATCGAAATTGAATAAATGCTCCAATTATCTATAAGATTTCGCGCCCCATACCCCTCTAACTGCCATGAAAATACTTAAAATCCAGACATTACGCGGCCCCAACTACTGGAGCATCAGACGCCAGAAACTCGTCCTGATGCGTCTGGATTTAGAGGAGTGGGCAGATAAAACCACAGCGGAAATTCCTGGATTCTATGAAGGGTTGATCGCCGCACTTCCGAGTTTGAACGACCATCACTGTTCTCCAGGCCATCAGGGAGGATTCCTGCAACGGGTCAGAGAAGGCACAATGATGGGACACGTAATCGAACACGTCGCCCTCGAACTTCAGGAAATGGCAGGAATGCCGGTCGGGTTCGGCCGTACCCGCGAGACAGCGACCCCAGGTATTTACCAAGTAGTAATCGAGTATCAAAACGAACAAGCAGGTCGCTATGCAGCCAGGGCGGGCGTGCGGATGTGCCAAAGTATTGCCGATACAGGCACTTATCCAGCAGCCGAATTAGTCCAAGATTTGAGAGACCTCAAAGAGTTTGCTGCGTCGGCGGCCCTGGGGCCGAGCACGGAAACACTGATTAAGGAAGCAGAAGCGCGCGGCATTCCTTGGATACCTTTGAGCGCCCGGTTTATGATTCAACTCGGCTACGGGGTTCACCAAAAGCGGATTCAGGCAACTCTGAGCAATCGGACGGGAGTTTTGGGGGTAGAACTTGCCTGTGACAAGGAAGGTACCAAAAATATCCTCGCTAGCGCTGGCGTGCCGGTTCCCAGAGGGACGGTGATTCATTATTTGGACGAATTGCGCGGGGCGATCGAAGATGTCGGCGGTTATCCGATCGTCCTCAAACCCCTAGACGGCAACCACGGCCGCGGCATTACGATCGACATCAATTCCTGGGAAGCAGCAGAAGAAGCATACGACTTAGCCAGCGCCGCATCAAAAACAAAAAGCGTCATTGTCGAGCGCTATTACACCGGCCGCGACCACAGAGTATTGGTAGTCAACGGGCAAGTCATAGCAGTCGCAGAACGAGTCCCCGCTAACGTCGTGGGTAACGGCAGGTTTACAGTAGAACAGCTTATTGAAGAAGTAAACCGCGACCCGCAGCGAGGAGACGGACACGACAACGTGCTCACCCGGATCACGATCGACAAATTGTCCCTGGATTTGCTGCAAAAACAAGGATACGCAATGGACTCCGTAGTGCCCGCGGGCGAAAGAGTATTTTTGCGGGCGACAGCAAACTTGAGTACCGGTGGAATTGCAGTCGATCGTACCGACGAAATCCACCCAGAAAACGTCTGGCTGTTTTCCAGAGTCGCCAAAATTATCGGTTTGGACATCGCCGGCATTGACGTAGTAACTCCCGACATTTCCCAACCCCTGCGCGATGTCAACGGCGTCATCGTCGAAGTCAACGCAGCACCGGGTTTCAGAATGCACGTCGCCCCAAGTCAAGGTTTGCCCCGCAACGTCGCCGGCGCCGTCTTCGATATGCTTTTCCCCTCGCCTCAGCCCAGCCGGGTGCCAATTTTAGCGGTAACGGGAACCAACGGCAAAACTACAACCACTCGCCTGCTAGCCCACATTGTCAAGCAGACAGGTCAGATTACCGGCTATACAACTACCGACGGCACTTACATCGGCGATTATTTGGTCGAAACCGGAGACAATACCGGGCCGCAAAGCGCTCAATTGATTTTGTCTGACCCGACGGTAGAAGTAGCGGTGCTGGAAACGGCTAGAGGCGGAATTTTGCGATCGGGCCTCGGCTTCGATCAGTGCGATGTCGGCGTCGTGTTGAACGTCGCGGCCGATCACTTGGGAATTGGCGACATCGACACCGTGGAACAACTGGCCAAACTCAAGAGCGTCCTCGTTGAGTCGGTAATGCCCAAAGGCTATGCAGTTTTGAATGCAGACGACCCGCTAGTATCACAAATGGCGCAGCGTGTCAAGGCTCAAATTGCATATTTTTCGATGAACCCGGACAACGAACTGGTGGCCAGACATACCGCTGCAGGCGGGCTGGCAGCGATTTACGAAAACGGGTACTTGTCGATATTGAAAGGCGATTGGACGCTGAGAATTGAGCAGGCTGTGAACGTGCCGCTGACGATGGGCGGGCGCGCGCCGTTTATGATTGCTAACGCTTTAGCAGCTTGTTTGGCAGCTTTTGCCCAAGGATTGAAAATAGAAGATATTCGATCGGCTTTGTCAAGTTTCCAAGCATCGGTGGGCCAAACTCCCGGAAGGATGAATTTGTTTAAATTGGGCAACTATCACGCTTTGCTCGACTACGCCCACAACCCCCACAGCTACAAAGCTTTGGGCAGTTTCGTGCTGAATTGGCCGGGAATGCGGATCGGGGTAGTCGGCGCCCCCGGAGACCGGCGAGATGAAGATTTTGTCACGCTGGGCAAACTTTCGGCCGAGATGTTCGATCGTATCATTGTCAAGGAAGATATTGACAGGCGCGGCAGAGAACCCGGTGTTGTGGCAAAGTTAATTTGCCAGGGAATTGCTGAGGCGATTTCTGCAGGAACCGCAAACAAATCTCAAGTTGAATACGAGTTGATTCTCGACGAAACAACGGCCGTTAACAAGGCTTTAGACGAGGCGCCGGCCGGCAGTTTGGTCGTGATTTTACCTGAAAGTGTCAACAAAGCTTTGAGTTTAATAGAAGCCCGGAAACCGATTAAGGAATCTGTGGAAGTGCAAAATGGTTTAGATCGATCTAAAGAGGAAAGTTTGAAACCGACTGTTGTGAATCAAGGCTAAACTATTAAGTCTCATTTAATTAATAGGTTGGGTTACTCGTGTTAAACCCAACCTATTTGTTTGAAAATTGTTAGTCATTTCCGTTTGATTTGGACTTGTATGATGTTAAAATTTGTAGATACTGTCTTGAGCTGTCAAGGGGTAGCGATCGCATAATTGGGGTCGAAAGGCTTTTGGGATTTTAAAAT
>NZ_JAUBRP010000132.1:0-1580 GCF_036701935.1 Microcoleus sp. M2_D5
TACCTTCAAACACTCGGCTCTTACTGCTGTACCGCTCGAAAATCAACCCGGACTTCAAGAAATTTGCGATCGCACTGACCGACTTCACCAATTAGGAAATCTAGATCCGTTTGAAGTCGAAATTCTGAACTTGTTAGAAAGAACCACGGCTCTTACTCCCACCGAATTGCAGTATTTAGAACAGATTGAGGATAGACACAAACTTGATTGAGTCCCTCACAACTATTTTTCCTTTTGGGAACAGCAATAACTTCGGGAATTTTAGTTGATTCAATTGACAGTTCAAACACGCTCGTCAATCAATTTTTGTTGAGCTGCTAATTGTTGCAGTGATGCAGTGACTTTTCTACCTGGTGGCGCCGGGTTTTTTGTGTGTTTTTATGCCGTTCGGGGAAAACAATGCTTGTTTTTGGATCGAACATAATCTACACTTATGTTTTACTAAAATTGAAGCAAGAAAAACTCATATTTAACGTTGGTTGAATATATTGATCGCTCTTGTTATTGATTTGCGATCGCTTATTCAGCAAGCCCTATGTACACCAACAATTTCCCTAGTCTCGGCGTCCAATGCCAGCCAAACCCATTGCTGATTTCCTTTACTATCAACGAATGACCATAACTCATCCATCTGAACATTCAAGCGCTTTTTTTCCTTGGGAGTCCGCTACACTTGCTTCTTAACAGTAGTCGCTTGGCTATTAACATATCGCTGCACTGTATCTTCTGACACTTGAAGCACCCGAGCAATCCCTGCCTGAGAAATACGTTCGCATTTGCATCCGTGACATTAACTCTTTTTGTTCTTCTGTAAGAGGCTTCCATGCAGGATTTAAAACAAATTGACGACCACATTCTCGACATTTAAAATTTTGTTTGCCATGCCGAGTTTTACCGTTTCGACTAACTTCTTTTGAGGCACAATTAGGACAATGGGGAATCTCTACTCTCATATCATACTATGATAAACACTTCTCTCTAATAGTAACTTGCTCGATCCTTTCCTTCAAGGCACTACCCAAAAGTTAGATTGTCGAGATAGAAGTAAGACGCTGTAAGGCAAAGTGTAAGACAGTAGGCAATAGGTGGTGGCTATTTTTCCAACGGCCTGAAACCAGCTTTTTCTTTTTAGTAAAAATTTAGCCACCCATTGAAAAAATCCCGCTAGAGGTTTAGACGAGGATAACTCCACTTTTCCTACTCACTCCAAAACCTTGTTCTAGTTGGGGATACTCTAATTTTCTGAACTCTCAAGTTTTAAGAGCTAGGTTCTTGTTACCAATTACAGATAGACTCTGGCTTGAGAGGACAAGTCTTGGGTGCGCTCCAATTTCTGCTGAGGTAAAGAGCGGTCAGTTTAGTCAAGGATGCTAGCGGTTTAATGTCCTTGATTTGATTGTTGTTGAGGTTGAGATCGGTCAGGTTAGTTAAAGATGCTAGCGGTTTGATGTCGCTGATTTGATTGTTGTGGAGATCGAGTACAGTCAGGTTAGTCAAGAGACATCTCCCAAAAAGCCTGTTAACGGCAGCCAGGATGTCTGCCCCACAAGAATTATGGGAGGAGCCTAAAGATGCTAGCG
>NZ_JAUBRP010000132.1:1680-2929 GCF_036701935.1 Microcoleus sp. M2_D5
GTTTGATGTCCTTGATTTTATTGTTGTTAAGGTTGAGCCTAGTCAGGTTAGTCAAGGATGCTAGCGGTTTGATGTCGCTGATTTGATTGTTGTGGAGATCGAGTACAGTCAGGTTAGTCAAGAAACATCTCCCAAAAAGCCTGTTAACGGCAGCCAGGATGTCTACCCCACAAGAATTATGGGAGGAGCCTAAAGATGCTAGCGGTTTGATGTCCTTGATTTTATTGTTGTTAAGGTTGAGCCTAGTCAGGTTAGTCAAGGATGCTAGCGGTTTGATGTCGTTGATTTTATTGTTGTCGAGGAACAGTGAAGTCAGGTTAGTCAAAGATGCTAGCGGTTTGATATCCCCGATCTGATTTCTGTTGAGGGAGAGGTAATTCAGTTTAGTCAAGGATGCTAGCGGTTTGATATCCCCGATCTGATTTCTGTTGAGAGAGAGGTAATTCACTTTTGTCAAGGATGCTAGCGGTTTGATGTCACGGATTTGATTGCTGTCGAGGAAGAGGCAATTCAGTTTAGTCAAGGATGCTAGCGGTTTGATGTCACGGATTTGATTTTTGTCGAGCCAGAGCCAATCCAGGTTCGTCAAGGATGCTAGCGGTTTGATGTCCTTAATTTGATTGTGGGTGAGGGCGAGGTAATTCAATTTAGTCAAGGATGCTAGCGGTTTGATGTCGCTGATTTGATTGTTGTCGAGGGAGAGCCAATCCAGGCGAGTCAAAGATGCTAGCGGTTTGATATCGCTGATTTGATTTTTGTCGAGCTTTAGTTTCGTGAGACTCGAAAGTTGTCGATCGGCCGCCTCGCACTCAGTAGTTCCCGCTTTCTTCAACAACACCTCAACAGTATGTTTAGTTTCAGCACTCAAAGAAGCCTTTTTGCGACACCAATTAGCAAATGTCCATTCACTATCGCCCCGTTGTTTCTGCACGAGCCATGAGAAAGGTTCATTTCCACTAATTAGTGACTTACCAAATATTCCCAGTAACAGAATGCTGGCCAATCCTATCGAAGTCAATCTCATCAATTGGGGCTGATTCATAGCATCTCCTAAAATGTGGTAGATGTCAAAAGTAAAGATATCGCAAACACTTTAGCTGGCTTTAGCCCGACGTTCTTGAAACCGTGGTACAAACCATTGGCAGTGACAGAAAGTGTTTTGTTCAGGGCTTTTATCTTAAATAGCTTATGGTGTAAGCTGTTACAACATGAGCTCAGTATACCCATTTTCTCCACTCCAAATTACACC
>NZ_JAUBRP010000132.1:3029-8893 GCF_036701935.1 Microcoleus sp. M2_D5
ACTCAAAATTTGACATAGAGTGTTTTGTTCAGGGCTTTTATCCTAAATAGCTTATGGTGTAAGCTGTTACAACATGAGCTCAGTATACCCATTTTCTCCACTCGAAATTACACCACTCAAAATTTGACATAGAGTGTTTTGTTCAGGGCTTTTATCCTAAATAGCTTATGGTGTAAGCTGTTACAACATGAACTCAGTATACCCATTTTCTCCACTCCAAATTACACCCCTCAAGATTTGACAGCCTTTTCTGAAAATGGTTGGTTTAACTTTGCTCTGCCAGTTCAGTAACGCATCTTTAAATTCAAGATTTGGTTAACTAGCTTGCGCTATCTGGAATCTGCTTCAAGGTTTCAATTTGTTTCGCGCGAGCCTCCCGTTCTTTTGGTGACAATATTGTGTACAGTTGCCAAAGTAACCAGTTTGTAAGCCATTTTTGTTTTTCTCCTTGGTTTTTCTGGTGATCGTGTGGTTGGTAATAGTAATACGATAAATAAGTATATTGGATGAAACTAGAGTATTTTGTGCCAAATTTAGTGCTTAATTTTGTATTTCCTGTTACTTTTTAATGTAGTTATCATTGCACAACTGTGCAAGGGGTAATTTGAAATTACTCTTAAAGAAGTGAAGTGATGTTGTGTAAACTAACAACGCTGAAATAGATTGAGTCAAGCGACTATTTTGAAATTGATAACCGAGCTAAGCTGGTAAATATATTTGCAAAAACGAGTACCCTTTATCCTCATCGGTAACTGGCTGTAGGGTGGGATCAGTACGGTTCGGTTAAAACCAAAAACTAAGTAATTTGTCAAGTTCAGTCAAGTTCATGAACCTTGGTATTTGCTAACAAATCTCCCAGACAAGAACAAGTGCGATCGCAATTTACGGTCAACGTTACGGCATCGAAGCAATGTTTAAAGACTATAAAACTGCAGGATCTAACTTAGAACGGTGTCAAGCCTCCCTGACAAATTAATTGCTTTGATTATTTTAATAGCCTTGGCGATGACGGCAGCATCGTTACAAGGGAAGAGAACCCAGCTTAAAGGACAGGAAAAATATGTATGCCGTCTTAAAGAGCCAGAGAGAAATAGAAGAAGACATAGTAAGTTTTGGATTGGTTTATATGGCGAAAATTGGTTGATTGCCTTGGACTCCTGTCAGGAGTGGGTAGAGTCCATGATGAGTTTATTTCCTAATGGGCGAGCCTTTTATCAGAGGGAATTAAGAGCTATAAAGCTGATGGAGCAAGCTCTTTAGACTCGTTGTCGCCCCCTGAAGTAAAGAACTCCAGAAAGAGGTGGCAAAGTTTCAAACAAAGATATGGCACTGGCAGATGTCATCCAAGAACGATTGGCTACATCAAACCCGATAACAATTGCACTAGCCATCAAACCTTGTAAAACTGCACGACGTGAAGTGTTGTTTTTCATTACTGCTTAGAGGTTACTTAGCGTGTACTGTCTGCAATCTGCTTCAGGTTTTCAATTTGTTTCGCGCGAGCGGAGCGTTCTTTTGGCGACAATTGTGAAGTGGTTTTTGGTGCTTCCGACACAGCCAAATCTTTTAACAAAGTTGAACCTATTTCTCCCAGTTTCGACGCTTGGGCGAGTTTGAGCGCTTCATCTAGCGCGTTGTACCATAAACCTGCCTCAGCATAGATATTAGCTTTTTCAACGCTATTTACTGCTTTGTTGAGTTTACTTTGCACGGCAGCAGGCATTGCTACAACCTCAATAGTTGCCTCGCTTACTAGATCGCCTGATGGGTTATCTGGGTCGCAATTGATAACAACTTGCCAAAGATATTGTTTCTCCTGTTGCAGTCCTTGTTCGCTATTCGAGAACGGAGATAATTTCATAATTCCCGGTGAACTCTGCAAGGATATCTCGCGAACTTGTTGGGGTTTAGCACCTGGAACCCACTCGTAAATCGTGAGTTTTATTGGCTTGGAGGCAGAATCATTAGGCACAAACCAAGCGAACGTAGGGTATCGAGAAATCGTTCGTCCTATGTAGTTCACAGGGGCGAGAACGGTTAGTGGCATATCTCCTCCAGAACACCCTCTAGTCGTTCCTCCATCCGAGCTTCTTTCTTGAGGGGGAGGCTTTTGATTGCCAGGTGCATAACCCGCCAGAACTGCCGAAGTTACAATCAGCGTTAAACTCAAGGCACAACTGGTGAGTATTTTGATGTTGATGCGTTTGTTAAAGAACCATTGGATTGACATCATAACTTAGCCTTTTTTCCTTTTTTAATTATTTAATAGCTGATTTAGTTTTTTGTCCTAACTGATTGTTAACTATGGTAACATCAAATTCCCGATGTCTTAATTGATTAGGAAGTTGTTCAACTTCTAAATCATAGTCACCTAATCTCATAATATTCATGGCTTGTTTGATTTTGTGCGTTTTTTTTCATACCTTAGATCCTGTATTGGGGTATTGTGCTTATTGCCAAAGTAACCAACCAGTTGGTCAACCCTTTTTGTTTTTCTCCTTATTTTTTAGGGCGTCTGTGTGAGTATTAGTCCTATAATAAATAAATAGATTATATCTAACTAGAGTAGCTTGTGCCAAGTTAATTGCTTGAGTTTGTATTTCCTGTCGCTCTTTAAGGTAGTTATAATTGCACAACTCGGCAATCTTATTAGCCCTCCGTATTAATCTAATTTTCGGGTAACTCGGTGAGGCTGTTTCTGATATAGCAATTCTCGTTTAAGTGAGGTTCACAATAACGAGGGTCTAGCTTCTGCCTTTCAAAATCTTGGTTATGAAGTTACGTTTTATACTAGCAAAATTCCAGTTTTTCCCCGTAATGGGCCAAGTTAACTCACACAAAGTCCCTTTCTCTCCGAGACAGGTTCGCTTAAATTTTCCTTTTAATTTTTTTGCGAGATTTAGACACTGCTTGGTTCCTCGACCTTCATAGGAAGAGCAAATGCTAGATCCATTATCTTTAATACTTAGGGTGTACCAGCCTTTGTTTGAAGAGCCAGTAGCAGTGAGACGGGTCAATTTTTTAGCGTGTTTCCCGACATTGCACAGTGCTTCTTCCAGAAATTGGCAGAGTTCTCGCTTTTGTTCCAGGCTTAAGTATTGCTCTTCAATTGGCTCGAACGAATAAACTTTAACTTTGAGCGTTTTAAAGGAAGGAAAGTTTCGCTGGAGTGTATGGCTGTAGACTTCATAGAGTAGGTCACGAATCGGTAGCTTTAAGTCTAGGATTAGACCGCTGCCGAGACGGAGACTTTCCTTTCGATCGAGAGCTTCGAGTTTCAGGTATTCGCCGACTTCTCTGATTTCCCAGTTCAGATTTTTCAATTCTTCGAGCAATTGATTTGGTTCTAAATTTTGGTCTTGAACGTGCCTCAAAATATTTGCTAGTGTTTGCAGAGGGCCATTATGAATTATAATAAATGTCCGTTCTATGGTGTGTTGGCGGATCTCAATCTGAAACCTTAAAAATCGATCGTATTGATAGAAAGTGTTCGAGATGGCACCATTAATCACCAAAACTAATAAAGCTGGTACTGCGGGAATCCACCATCCCCCGACGATGAAAGCATAACTAATTCCAACTAACCCCAGACTGGCAGCGGCAAGATATACGAGGGTTTTTAATGGAGATTGAGTCAGCCGACCAAGATAAAGAGCTAAAATGCCCCAACCTACAATCCAAAGATATTCCCAACCCTCCGACCAGGTTTTTAAAACGGGTCGTCCATCGAGAACTGCACTGACGATTTGGCTGGCCACATGGGCATGAAATTCTACGCCATAAATTTTCCCAGGCGGTTGTAAATTAGCGATCGCAGAAGTATTGGTAAAGTCTTTAATACTAGGAGCCGTTATCCCAATTAGAACAATGCGATCGCCAAAGGTATCGCGCAGCCCATTAGGATTACCTTTGTCGGCTTCAATATCGTTAATATCTTGAAGGGATAGCGTGCGAAATCGTTCCCGACCGTTGCGATAATTAAGCAGTAGCTGAACGCCAAAATCATCAGCGCCCGCGTAGCCTCCAGAATAGGGCAAAAAGCGAGGAAGTTCAGTCGAACCAAACCGCATCGCCTCGCGATCGCGAATGCCATTGCTCAGTTCAATGCCTTCAGCTTTGAGATAGGTTTCTGCCAGTCGCAAAGGCAGGGAAAAGGCGTATTTTTTCTCGTTTTCAGGTCTATTTATTCCTAGTATTGCACGCCTGACCTTGCCGTCATCATCGGAAAGGTAATCTATAAAACCAATTTTTTCCGGGGGTAAGTCGGGGGGTGGCTTAATAAAAACAGGTATAACTTTTTCCACCAAAATCAGATTTTTGATATCTTTAAAAGTTGCAACCAGTTCGGCATGACCGGGTTCAACGGGTATATCTCTAACAATATCAAGACCGATAACTCTGGGCCGGTACTTCTGCAAAGTTCTCAACAGTTTGGCAATTTCGCGATCGGGTATAGGGTAATTTCTGATACGTTGGATATCGGCTTCATCAATTCCCACAATCACAATTCGTTTGTCGATAGGTTCAGATGGTCGCAGCCTCATAAACGAGTCGAAAGTTACCCATTCGATCGATTGCAGCAGTCCACTCAAACGAACGAGTATAATCAGCACTATAGCAACAATTCCTGGCAGTGTTCCTCCAGACCAGATGGTAAATTCTTTTCTAATTTTGCTTGAAATAGTGGGTAACAACAGTTTCTTCCTTAACAAAACAGATCAATCAATAAACCCCTCTTCTCTAGCTCGTTTTTCCGTTTGAATGCGGAGACTTTTGCCATCTTCCGGGTAAACCCCTAAAACGTCTTGAACTTTTGTCCAGTAGTGGCGTACTGTTCTGAGGGATAGGTTCATACGATCGGCAATGCCTTTATCTTCCAATTCTTCTTCAAAAGCGAGATTGAGTACCTCAAGCCACTCTGGCTTGACTTCCCCTGGCGGCATTTTCAAATCTTTGGTATGGGTAACTCCTTTGAGTGCCAAGTCAATCCGCTTCAACATCTCCTGGCTGGAAAGTCCTTTATCAGCTACGGTAAACCCTCCTTCATGAGCGTCGATGTCTGGTTTAATCCGCACCAGTGCTTTGACATAACTGCTTTGCACAACCAAATTTAGGGTGGGATAGTTTTTCATTAAAGTTCCCAGGCTTTTTATGCCTCGATTGATTTCGGCAGTGTGCCCGAAGGTTTCTGGTAGGGAAAGATCCATAATAACTAAATCCGGCCCAAATGCTTCGACCTGTTGCAGAGCATTCTGGGTTGTTTTAGCGGTAAGAATTTCGGCTTGTGGGTAGTGCCGTTTCAGCAAGTCGATCGTTCCGCTTAAGATTAGTTCGTGGTCATCCACTACAAGTATTTTCAGTGTGCTTGGCTCTGGTAAATCTTGGCTCATTGTTGAAACCGTAATTGGTAATTGGTAATTGGTAATTCCTTAGCCAGTAAGCATTTAGCTTGAGCTGATTGGGGCAAGTATGTTTGTATTATCAAAATAACGACGAAAAAGCGCGTTTTTTTAGGTTTATTTAATTTTTTTGCTTTAGTTAATGATACCAAATCAGGGTTGAGTATCCCCTTTGTACTCTCTCCCTCTCTCTGTACTCTGTGAGTTCTCTGTGGTTAATTATAAATGTGGTAGAAAACGCGGATTTAGTATAAGTCAGACAAATCGTCGATTTAAGTAATGAAATTGGTTTCATTTTATATGATATAGAAATCAGCTAGAAAATATATTGCACAACTGTGCAAACTCGATCGCACAAATATGCAATTAGGTTAGCAAACTACTACAGCATAAGTAGGTCGGTGCGAAAAAACCGAACTATGTTAAAATAAGTAAAGATAGGAAATACGTCTACCAAGGTAACTC
>NZ_JAUBRP010000133.1:0-8891 GCF_036701935.1 Microcoleus sp. M2_D5
TGTGTCCTATTTTACAACACTTTGTGTATCCTGCTTACTTTTTTTTCTCTGCTACCCCTACTTATTGAGCCGATACAAAATTTATACCTGTATTGCCTTTAAATGTGTGACAATAAACAGCAAAATTTGTGAAGTAAATCACATTAAAAATTGGCGGATTATGCTAAGGTTGCAGTTGCGTTTTAGGGAAGACCGAGCAACTGCAAACTTAATGTTTTCTAAAGATTGTAAATCTGCACTTCCTCCACAGGTTCAGCTAACTCAAACTTAAACACCCGCGAATAGAAATAGAATTCACCGTCAAGAGTTCTTTTGATATTTTCAGCGCGGCGAAAACCGTGCTGTTCCCCTTCATAAGCAACATAAGCAACCGGCAAACCTTTAGCTTTCAATATCTCTACCATCATTTCCGCTTGATTGGGCGGAACCACTTTATCTTCTAATCCTTGAAAAAAGATAACGGGACAAGATAAACGTTCGGCGGAATGAATAGGCGAACGAGCCACATACAAATCTTTTCTTTCGGGATAAGGCCCGATTAATCCATCCAGATAGCGCGCTTCAAACTTGTGAGTATCCGTCGCCAAAGCTTCCAAATCGCTCACTCCATAATAGCTCGCACCGGCCTTAAACACATCGCGGAAAGTAAGAGCGCACAGAGTGGTGTACCCCCCTGCACTGCCTCCGGCGATCGCCATTCTTTCGCCATCAACTAAACCT
Source organism: Microcoleus sp. M2_D5 (assembly GCF_036701935.1). NCBI lineage: Bacteria > Bacillati > Cyanobacteriota > Cyanophyceae > Oscillatoriales > Microcoleaceae > Microcoleus > Microcoleus sp. M2_D5. Next base: position 721 of record NZ_JAUBRP010000133.1, read on the forward strand.
TTTTGGGCTAAATATTTAGCACCGTTAGCGCAGTCGTCAACATCGACAATTCCCCAACTATCTTGCAGTCTTTTTCTGTATTCTCGGCCGTAACCGGTGCTGCCGCCGTAATTGACATCGAGCACGGCAAAACCGCGACTCGTCCAATATTGAATTTTCAAATTCATGCTGCTAGAAGTAGCAGCAGTTGGGCCGCCGTGACTTTTCACAACAAGCGGCGGTTTTTCACCCGCAGGCGCTGCGAAATCTTGATTTTTTGGAGGATAGAAGAAACCGAAAGCAGTCAAATTGTTTGCCGTGGGGAATTCAATCGGTTCCGGTACTGAAAGATAGCTGGAATTGATGCTTAAATCGCTCGATTTACGCAAAATTTCTAGTTTACTTGTTGCTAAATTAAGTTGTACAATAGCAGTAGATTCAGTCGGAGAACCTGCGAGAAAAACCACAGTTTCTCCCCGCGCTTTGACCGCCGAAATATCAGTGTAAGGCGTGTCAATTGTTGTTAACTGGTTTGTCGTTAAATCGAGACTAGCTAAATACCACTTGCCTTGCTGAGTGTAGGTGCAAATAATTTTGCTTTCCGAGACAACGGCATAAGTAGACATTCCAAAAACCCACTGAGGCAGTCCGAACTCTGCCGCCATTTCGCACAGAGGTTCAACCTCTTGCTGTTCCCTCGGCAAGCGGGGATTGACGGTTCTATAGAAATTCCACCAGTTAGACTTGTCAGAAACAAAATACAAAACTCCATCGGGCGACCATTCCGGTTGAAAAATCGACTCCTCAACCCCGCCAGCAACTAATAATTTTTCACCTAAAGAACCGTCAGCATTAATTTGGGCAACCCACAATTCTGTGCCATCCCACGGCATATTGGGATGGTTCCAACAAATCCAGGAAAGTAGAGAACCGTCTGGACTTAAACGAGGGGAAGCATAAAAATCATTGCCCTGAGTTAAAATTTCAATATCTTCGCCGTTCTCTAAATTAATCCTAACAATAGTATTGACAGGTTCGCCCTCACCGGCATGGTCTTCGCGCACGCAAATCAGGCGATTTCTTTGCTGGTCAACTATCGCATCTGCATAGCGACAATTAGCAGCAGGAGTCAGAGGTTCGGGTTGAGAATTTAATGTTTGAACATAAATACGTTGGTCGGCAAAATGAGAGAAATAGACAACACCGCCAGCAACCGCAAAAGCAGCGCCGCCGTATTCGTTAACGCGAGTGCGAACATTAAAAGGATGCGGTGTCACGTCGCTGATTGTACCATCAGGAGTGCGCCGCACGAGGACGCTTCGCCCCGCTTCCGAAGGTCTTCCCTCAACCCAATAAATATCACCGCCGTCAATAGCAATTTGTCCGAGTCCGACAGTTCCAGAAACAATTAAATCGGCAGAAATAGGTGATTTCCAAGAGCCGTAAGGTGATACTGTATTCATATAGTTGAGGCAGTTGTGTTGATCGCACAAAAAAATTAATATTTGTACTTTACACTAATTCAGTCATCGGGTAGCAAAATGTCCAAAAAACTCGTACTAATGGATCACGACGGTGCAGTTGACGACTATCTCTCAGTCGTGTTGCTGATGACAATGGAAGAAGTGGAAACTCTGGGAGTAATTGTAACTCCTGCGGACTGCTACATTCAACCGGCGGTAAGTGCAACGCGCAAAATCCTCGATTTGATGGGGCGTTCAGAGGTTCCGGTGGCGGCGAGTACCGTGCGGGGACTGAATCCATTTCCGGTGTTATTTAGGCGAGATTCCTTTGCAGTCGATCGACTTCCCATTCTAAATGAAAAAGGAACCATTGACACCCCGTTAATATCAGAACCCGGACAAAACTTTATGGTGCGAGTTTTGCAAGATGCAGCCGAACCAGTCACATTAATGGTAACGGGGCCGTTAACAACAGTAGCGCAAGCTTTAGATATCGCCCCCGAAATTGAAAGCAAAATTCAAGAAATTGTTTGGATGGGAGGCGCGCTAAATGTTACCGGCAATGTTAGCAAAGATATGGAACCCGGACAAGATATGTCAGCGGAATGGAATGCTTACTGGGACCCGATAGCAATCGAGAGAATTTGGCAAACCCAAATTCCCGTTGTCATGTGTCCTTTAGACATCACCAATAAAGTACCGCTGACAGTCGAATTTTCCAATCTCCTAGCAAAACAGCGCAAATATCCAATTTCCGACTTAGCAGGACAGTGTTATGCCCTAGCAATATCTCAAGATTACTATTTTTGGGACATTTTGGCAACAGCTTATTTAGCGCGTCCAGAATTTTACAAACTGCGAGAATGGGAAACAGAAATTATTACCCAAGGCATCAGCCAAGGACGCACACAAGTTAAAATAGGAGGGAGAAAAATTCAAGCAATGGATCAAGTAGACACCGCAAAATTTTACAATTACATATTACAACAGTGGGCGAGGTAAAAATCCCAATATCTGCTAGGACTGGTACGCAAAATCTCCGTACAAACCCCCCCAGACACAAATATTTACCTCCTCTTCTCTTCCCTCTCTTCCTCTGCGCCCTCTGCGCCCTCTGCGGTTAAAAAAAACTCATCTCAAAAATGCTGCCAATTATATCAATCATCCCCTTAGCCCAAACCCCTCCCGCACCTCAAGAAATCCTCCAAATCCAAGAAGTGCGACCACTCCCCGGACAATTAGACAACATACCAGTATTTAACAGCAACAGTCCCGAATTAGTGCTGCAAGAAGGAATTTTGCTTTCGACATTTCCCCCCGACGGTAAAAGATTTCCAGCCGCACATTTAAACTTTCCCTTTCAAGGACGTTTCGACATATTTGCCCACCACATAGCCCGCGCACCTTCCCCGGAAGATTTGCGAACATTGTATCAAGGAGTAATTGTTTACAATCCGGGCAACAAACCAGTAAAATTAGATATATTGCAAGCTGCGAGTTATCTCAGTCAACCCGATGCACCTTTTATTGAATTGCCGCCGCAAGTCGATAATTCAAACAGCAATATTTACGCAGGGCCGGGAAGCCGCGCTGTGAATGATATTCTCAGAGGAAGGAGACAGTCTGACTTTGAGCCGGTATTAATTATTCCACCGGGAAAAAGCCAACTGTTGATGAATCATCCGATACCGGTGCGGGGATTGGTACCGCCGCTAAACGGTCGATCGACCTTGATGCGGTTGCACAGCGATGGTATAGTCTATGTTGCCAGTCTGGCGATGTTTGCCCGAGTTGACGCACAGGGAAACGAGCGATCGCCCAATTTAACAGAATGGCAAAACTTATTAGACAATGGTAATATAGCCGGGCCGCGCGATCGAGCTCCCACACCGCCCGAAATCACCGAAGGTCAAATAATTTACGGCCGAGTTGCCGGTGTAGCATTAGGTTCAGAATGGCGAGCACTTCTGTCAGACAACCAAGCCACCTCAAACCTAACAATTCCCCAACCCGGAACAGCATTTTCCTACCCATTAAGCAGCCTCCCGCGCGGAATGCTGGGCACAAATCAAGTGCAAAGTGCGAGAATGCTAGTCCGCTACCCAGATACAGCATACCGCGCCCACGGCAATTACGGAATTCAATACAGTCTCAGCTTGCCGCTGTACAATTCTACCAGCAACAATCAAACTGTAACTGTCGCAATTCAAACTCCAATTAAGACAGACAAATTAACTTCAGGAGGACTTACTTTTTTAGAACCTCCGGCCCCTCAAACTTTTTTTAGGGGAACGGTCAGAGTGCGGTATACTGATAACAGTAAAGTGCCTCAAACTCGCTACGTGCATTTAGTGCAGCGGCGGGGACAGCAGGGGGAACCTTTGGTAAAATTAGAGATGAAATCGGGAGAAAAGCGACTTGTAGAAGTGGATTTTATTTATCCGCCCGATGCGTCGCCTCCGCAAGTTTTGACAGTGAAAACAAATTAAATTTGATTTGATTTGAACTTGTTTAAGATTAGCAATTATATTATGTCCGGTCGATTACCAGAAATCAGGTAGGGGCGGGTTCACCAATAATATCTGCCAATAATTAACAATCTCAAAAACCCGCCCGACCGGGATATTACGGTCAATCGAGCGGACATGATATTAACCGGGATTTCCCATCTGGACAATGTGTTTGAGAGCGTTCAAGGAGCGCGAATTAAATAACTTACAATTTTAATAGTTATTGTGGGATGGGCGTCCCGCCCGTCCAAAAAAGACGGGCGGGACGCCCATCCCACAAACTTGTGGAAGTTATTTAATTCTCATTCCTAATCACTCTCTTCCAAAAAGGTTTGTACTCGACCGTTCGGCCTCAAAACAACTCTAATTTTCGGGTTTTTCCCATTAGAAACGGCAGAAACAAACGGCTCGCCGGCTAATGGCATATTAACTTGCTCGATATAATCTGCGGCTGCTTTTCCCATCGGCACAATACTTTGAACTGACCCATTTTCATCGATCAGCACGCTGTATTCCAAAGTTTGTTCCATTCCTTCAGGAGGCTTCCAGCGTTCCTCAAAGTAAGTTCTAGCTTCTGAAACTTGAGGAATTGTATCAAATAAAGTGCGGTTTTTTTTGCTCGCCGCGAGCTGGTTGTCGTCCTCAGACTCGGCACTCGGTTGAGCGTCCTCAAGGGCTGGGAGTTCGGTACTGGCTGGGGGGACAATCGGCTCGATGGGGCTGGGGAAGGTTTGGGGCGGGGGAACGGGAAATCGGGAAGCCGACAGGGAGGGCGGCAGGGGGGGCGGTACGGCGGGAGCCAGTCTCGGCGGTAGGGGGGGCAGCACGTAGGGTACTGGTGCGGGTGCTTGGGGGGCGGAAATCGGCGGTTCTTCGGGGGCGGGAATAGTGATTGTTGACCCTTGAGGGAAAGCTGGAGCGCTCTGTGGGGCGCTGGCTGCGCTGCCGTTGGCTGGAAATAGCAGGGGTGGCTGCTGGATGGGGCTGGGTCTGTTGGTGGCTGGAGTTGGAGCGAGGGCGATTGGGGGCAAGCTGGGGCTGGGGGAGGCCGCAGTGTTGATGGGCGGGGGCGGCAGGGGCGGTAAAGCGGGTGTGGCTGCGGGTGTTGGTGCTGGGGGTGTCGGTAGGGCGGGAACTGGACTGGGGGAAACGCCTGCAGCTAACTGGGGGTTGGCTGGAGCGGTGCTCAATTGTGGATTGGCGGGGGCTGTGGCGGGGGCTGAGGCGGTTTGCGGGGAGGTGGCGGTTCGATCGAGCATTTTGATAGTTCCTGTCGTCAGACCGGCGCCGGCGACCAGCATTGCTGCCAGCTTGAGCCAGGGTGAGGACAGCGGCCGTCGGGACTCGCGGTTGAGGTTGGGAAGCGCCATCACTTCGGCGGTGCAGTCATCTAATGCTGTGGCCAAGTCAAACAGTTGCAGGGTGCTCAAGGGAACTACCTGCCCGGATTCTGCGGCGCTCAAAGAGCCTAAAAACAAGTTGTGGGCGAGCAAGCCGCGGGGTTCTAAGCGGGGGGGAACCGGAAGGTAGGCTGTGTTTGGGGCGGAAGTTGCTAGTTCGGAAGTGCTGGCGGCTCGATCGAATATAACGGCATTACCCGCGGCTTCTGGCGAGTCTGAACCCGCAGGGATACGGCCGGTTTGAGAGTTGAGGTTGCTTTCCCAATCGCGGGATTCGCCGAGCAAGTTTTGGACGTAGTTGCTGACAGCTTCGTGGAGGGTTTCGAGTTGAATTCGATCGCCCCTGAGAGTAACGTGTTGGGTATCTGGCAGCCTGGGGTCGTCGAGCCGCAGCTCGAAACTTAAAGATTTAAACACCGGTTGGCCCGCCCAGCGAGATAGAGGCGAACTTTTGGCTGTGATTTCCAGCGTGCAAGTGGGGGGCGTGTACCGTTTGAGAACCATAGCAGGAAGGAAGAAGGAAGAAGGAAGAGCGAATAACTATGTTTTATCTGATATTTTGCAGTATTCTCAACAAGCTGTTTTAGCAACAGGCAAGATGCCTGTTCCACCAGAAAATTTATTTATTGTGGAACAGGCATCTTGCCTGTTCCGGATCTTTGTCATTCTCGTTCCCATGATGCTTAGCTTAATTTTTAGCACGGTCTAGAAGAGCCAGCCAGAGGCGGCGGTGGCCGCCGGGACTGCTGTAAAACAGCAAATCGATCAGGAGTTTGAGGGCCAAATCAGTCAACTCTCGGCCCGATAAATTTTCTCCATCTTCCATGCGCGAGCCATAAGTGTTGCTGAACCTGTCAATATAATCTCCCAGCAAAGCGATGGTGTGAGGTTCGCGGTTTTGCTCTGCCATTTGTTCGAGCAAAGCAACAGCGCGGCGGATTAAAGCTTGGTGCTGTTTTGCCAAATGACAGCTTATCAAAACGAGCGATCGAGCTTCCTCCACATCGAGTTTTTTGCGCCCTCCGTGGCCTTTCCGCAGCGGGTTAGATTGGCGCAGCCGCCACAACGCCACCCGATCGGCTACCATTGGCTCTAAATTCAGTTCGGCTGCTACCTTGAGCATCGCCTCGGAGCCAATTTCTGCCAGTGCTTCTAGGGCTAACAGCACTAAATCCAGTTGGGCTTTAATGTTGTCCAACTGGGTAGGTTCTGGTGCTTTTTGGGTCAATTCTTCCCAGTTGGGAGATGGGCCCGTTTCGTTTGTGGGAGCGGAGGACTTTACGGTCGAGCGCATGGCTTCAGCACGGGAAATTAAGACAGGTTGAGGCAGGATATCAAACAGTATGCAGTGATGAAAGCATTACGGCCCGGCAACAGCACATCTGTTAATTTGTCTCCATAGCTCGTTGCTTTGATTCCGGCAATCCTATCTGCTGGACGGAGTTGCGGGTGAAAAGTTGCGGCTTCAAGTTCGATCGCGATCGGCAAAACCCATAGATTTTTACCCCTAACCATGCTACGCCGCAGAGTGACCGAAATCAAATCAGTGCTTTGAAACTATCGGGACTTATATCAATGCAAAGATCCTAGCGCTCTCGAATGCTACTTATAGTCTGTCGCTACTTATAGTCTGTCAGATTATAGTTGTGATTGCTTCATCTGGCGCCCTCTATGGATATTACGGAGCAATTTGGTAAAAAAGTTAGACAGTTCCGAAAGCTCAGAAATCTTTCCCAAGATCGGCTTGCAGAACTATCTGAATTACATCGCACCTATATTGGTTCAGTTGAACGAGGTGAAAGGAATATAACCCTGCTTAATGCCAGCAAAATAGCCAAGGCATTATCCGTTAGTCTAGCCGATCTGGTAATTGATGATGACTGAAAGAAGACTAGAGCAAATTTTAGCAAGATACCAAAACTCATTTACCGCAAAAATTTATGCTGAAGAGAATGAAGAACACGATATTTTAATGGATGTGTTTGGTATTTCTCCAATAATAAAAAAAGAAAATAGGCAATATTGGGGACGTGAGTTAGGTATGTGTTGGCAATTGTTAGTTACTGAAACGTGTAAAACATATTGCACTAGCTTTCAGCCAGCATTTAAAGTGGGAAGCGATGAGCCGTGCGATCTGATTGTTGATGGGTACGCAATAGATACAAAATATCGTATTGGCTCAGGAGATTCTGGAACACTGAAAAAGTTCAAATCTTATGGCCCGCTACTTCGTACTTATAATTACGAACCCGTATTTTTAATTCTCAGACAAGATAATTTGCCCGCAGCTATTACAGCGTGCCAAGTAGGGACTTGGAAAGTTTACACGGGGGATGATTCGTTTGAGTTCATAAAAACAATAAGCGGGTTTGATTTAAAGTCATTTCTTATTGAAAAAGTGGGAGAATTCCCTGTATACCGCTGAAACTATCAAGGCGCTTGTTGATAATCTCTATGTAGTCAGGTACTATTTCAATGCCAACATACCTAATGCCAAATTCTTGCGCCGCCAGCAATGTGGTTCCCGATCCTGCGAAAGGATCGATTAGAATAGAATTTTCCAAACGCGGTACAAAGATTTCCACCAGCTTTCTCATGAGAGCGATTGGTTTAACTGTGCAATGGACGTTAAACTCCTCGGTTTTCTCACGCTGTATACCTTCTAAAATATTTGACTGAAAACCACCGAACCCATCTTTAGTATAAAATAGACCAGTACCGTACTCCAGTAAAGTTTCCAAGTAATTAGGGTTTGCTGAATAATCGATCGCACGTTACGTAGCGAAAGCGATCGAGAGCGTGCGAGCGAGTGAAAAGTG
>NZ_JAUBRP010000134.1:0-4099 GCF_036701935.1 Microcoleus sp. M2_D5
GGGACGCCCATCCCACTTTCAAGAGTGGAAGTTATTTAATTCTCATTCCTAAGTCATAGGTTGTGGATAATATGGAACTAAAGCTCTGAAAATACTACACTGGCTGTGGGGGGCAACATACCGGATACCTTGGGAATACCAAGGGCTTTGCTTTCGTCAGCCCAGAAAAGTCCAAACACGCAGGCCCTGCGATCGCCAATGCTAAACAACCTACGTCTCAAACCTCTCCTGGCTAGTTGCCTATTAGCACCGTGAGGAGGGCGACGCCATGCAACTCCGAAAAAAAACACTATTAATCATCGGTGCAGCGCTGATCAGCCTGATTGTGGTTCTCTATGCCACTGCATCAACTATTTTGCTGCATGATTTTCACAACCTGGAGGCACAGTACGTCCGCCAGGATGTCGCACGGGCTTTGGACGCATTAGATGACGACTTGTCGAATTTAGACACCAGCGCCCAAGATTACGCCGAGTGGGACGATACTTACTCTTTTGTCCAAACACGGAACGAAAATTTTGTCAAGTCAAATTTCGTCGATTCGACATTTATTTACTTGAGACTAAACTTATTGGTGCTGCTGGACTCCAACGGTAAGACAATCTTCAGCAAAGGTTTCGACCTTAAATCCCAAACAGAAATCCCGATTCCCGAAAGCTTAAAACAGCACTTGACCGAGGCGCTACTAGACTCACCGACAGTCGATGCCGATCGCCGGGCCGGCAAAACAGGCGTCCTCACCCTGCCAGAAGCCCGACTGCTGATTGCCGCCAAGCCCATCTTCAACAGCAACGCCCAAGGCCCGTCGCGGGGGACGCTGATCTTGGGACGCTACCTCGACAGCAGCGAAATCGGTTTGCTTTCAGAACTGACTCACCTGTCAGTGGATTTTAGATTGCCGAGTTTAGATTTTAAAGTGGGAGCCGCGAACTATTCCGGGCAGGGCGCGAAGGCGATTGCTCGATCGAGACAGGAGTTGGAAAATGTCAAACTCAAAATTTCCAACCTCAAATCAGTAGAAATTTTAGTCGAGCCGCTCAGCGACACCTTAGTCGCAGGATACGCCCTGATTCGCGACATCCACGGCAACCTAGCCCTGCTGCTGCGAGTAGAGACCGATCGCATCATTTACAGTCAAGGTCAGGCTACCTTGGAGCTGTTTACCTTATCAATACTGGCAGTAGGTTTAATATTTAGCGCCATCGCCCTGCTGTTGCTAGAAAAATTAGTTTTGGCGAGATTGGCTTCCTTGAGCACCAGCGTCAGCAACATCGCAGCCAACGGCGATCCAAGCTTGCGCGTTGATATTGCCGGAGAAGATGAACTCGCAAGCTTGGCCGACGCCATCAACCGAATGCTAGAAGCATTGGGCAATTCTCAAGTCGAACGCAATGAAAGCGAAGACCGCTATCGGTTGATGGCCGAAAACTCAACCGACATGATCACCAGACACGACCCCACAGGCGTGTTTGTTTACGTCTCCCCCGCCAGCAGGGCTTTGCTGGGATACGAACCTTCGGAACTCATCGGCCGCGTCCCCAACGATTATTTTCACCCCGACGATTTAGAAATCATTGCCAAAGCTCACTGGAAAGTCCTGGCGCTCCCAGTTACTTACACAGTCAGCTACCGCATCCGCCGCAAAGACGGCAAATACATTTGGTTTGAAACCACCGGCCGCACGATCAGCGATCCCCAAACCGGCGAAGTGCAAGAAATTATCGGCATTTCCCGCGACATCAGCGTGCGGAAGCAAACAGAACAAGAACTGCGAGAAAGCGAAGCTGCCATCAAAGCTTTGTACCAAGTGACTTCGGCTCCCCGTACAGACCCGCTCAACCACCTCTCTACCTTTGATTTGCGCCTCCAAGAACTGCTGGGAATGGGATGTCGGCATTTAGGCTTGTCGGTGGGAATTTTGTCCTGCATTCAAGGCGACAACTATCAAATAATGGCTGTTGAGTGTCCCGACGGGTCGATCGTCAAAGACCAAATCTACGATCTGGAAAAAACTTTCTGCGTCGCTACGGCAATGGCAAAAGAACCGATTTACTTCGAGTCGGTGCGATTTTCGGGTTTGTCCTTCAACACGCACGATCGAGCTTTCCCCATCGAAGCTTACATGGGCATTCCAGTCACCGTGGGAGGTGAAGTTTACGGTACTCTGTGCTTCTTTTCTCCGACTCCTGTAACAGAACCGTTCCGAGCTGTAGACAGAGAGTTGGTGAAACTGATGGCTCAGTGGGTGGGAAGCGAACTCGAACGCCAGCAAACTGACGTAGATTTGGCAAAAGCTCGCGATCAAGCACTGGCGGCTACTAGAGCCAAAAGCGAATTTTTAGCCACCATGAGCCACGAAATTCGCACTCCGATGAATGGAGTCATCGGCATGACCGGTTTGCTGCTGGATACCCCCTTAACTCGCGAACAGCGCGATTTTGTAGAAACTATCCGCAGCAGCGGCGATGCGTTGCTGACGCTGATCAACGATATTCTAGATTTCTCGAAAATTGAGTCGGGCAAATTGGACTTGGAGGAACATCCGTTTGACATCCGCACTTGCATTGAGGAATCTCTAGACTTGGTAGCTGCTAAGGCTGCAGAAAAAAAACTGGAAGTGGGTTACTTGATCGATCGTACAGTACCGGCAACGGCGATCGGCGATAGCACCCGCTTGAGGCAAATTTTAATCAACTTGCTCAGTAATGCGGTTAAATTTACCGACGCTGGAGAAGTGGTGGTTTCGGTGACTGCCAAAAAGATTTCAGTGCCGGCGACTAACGCTAAAGAACCGCCGTTAATTGCTGGCGAACCGATAGCAATTAACCCAGCATACGAAATACATTTTGCGGTCAAAGATACCGGTATTGGCATTCCGAGCGATCGCATGGATCGGCTATTTAAATCTTTCAGCCAGGTTGATTCTTCAACGAGCCGACAGTACGGCGGTACCGGATTGGGTTTGGCAATTAGCAAGCGTTTGGCCGAAATGATGGGCGGCCGGATGTGGGTAGAAAGTATGGGTAGTGTCGCAGGCAATCCTCCTGCCGATTTTAGATCGTCGGCAGTTTTAGATTTGGGATGGGCAGAATCTTGCGAAATTGCCGAAACACATGGCTATGGCAAATCTGTACTCAGCAACAAGCCTCCGCGTCAAAATACGAAATCCGTGGGCTCTAGTTTTTATTTTAGTACGATCGTTTCGGGCTGCAAGAATTCCTTACCACTTAACTTGAGCAATTCTCAACCTGAATTAGCTGGCAAGCGAGTCTTAATTGTCGATGACAATGCTACCAACCGCAGAATTTTGACTCTCCAAGCTCAGTCTTGGGGAATGGTGGCTAGGGCTTCAGCTTCGGCTCGTTTGGCTTTAGATTGGCTGGCTGCTAAAGAGGTGTTTGACTTGGCAGTTTTGGATATGCAAATGCCGGAAATGGACGGGTTGGCTTTAGCGGCGCAAATTCGCCAATATCCTGATTGCGAAAAGTTGCCGTTAGTGATGTTAACTTCGATCGGCAGGCAAGAAATTAACCATCCTGCTATGGAGATGGAGTTTGCTGCTTTTTTGAATAAACCCATCAAACAATCTCAGCTTTACAATGTTTTAATCAATATTTTTGGAGAACAGACAACGGAATTTAAAGGGCAGCGCACCAGCGGGCTTTTCTTGCAAACCATACCGGTGCTGGCCGAGAACTTACCCCTGCGGATTCTGTTGGCTGACGATCATTTGGTGAATCAGAAGGTGGCTTTGCAAATTTTACAGCGGATGGGGTATCGCGCGGATGTGGCGGGAAACGGTATCGAAGTGCTCGAAGCTTTGCGCCGCCAGCCTTACGATGTGGTGCTGATGGATGTGCAAATGCCGGAAATGGACGGACTGGAAACTACCCGCCGCATCCGCGAGCAATTTTCAGCAGATTTAACTGTAGAAAATGACACGGGAGAATCAGAACTTTCCGCAACTGATGAGCAATCTAATAATCGAAAATCGAAAATCGAAAATCCCCCATTGACTGACGAGGAATCTAACAATCGAGAATCGAAAATCGAAAATCAAAAATCGACTGATGAATCTAACAATCGAAAATCGAAAATC
>NZ_JAUBRP010000134.1:4199-8781 GCF_036701935.1 Microcoleus sp. M2_D5
AAATCGAAAATCGAAAATCGAAAATCGACTGATGAATCTAACAATCGAAAATCGAAAATCGAAAATCGAAAATCGACAAGGCCTTGGATTGTGGCGATGACGGCAAATGCGATGCAGGGCGATCGCGAAGAGTGTATGGCTGCGGGGATGGACGACTATTTGAGCAAGCCGATCGCCATCGATCAGTTGGTGCAAGCTTTGATGGCGTGTAAATCTCGATCGAACTCCGCATTCGATCGTCTGCAGCCGATCGTTTGTTTGGATGCCCCGGCGGAACAGATCGAAGGAACGAGTGAATTAGAAGTGCGATCGAATGTGGCTGTTGCGGGAAATCCACAACAGACAATTCCCAATTCGCCGGCAGTCGTCGAGTGGGGTGCATCAAATCTCGATCGGGCTTTGTCAGAGGGGCACGAGTCCCTGAGTGCCAAGATTATAGAGGGATTGCGAGAAGTGGAAGCTTTAGACGAGGCGATCGAGATTTACCTCGAAACAGCTCCCGAACTGCTGCGAGGCATCTCTATGGCTCTGTGCAACGCCGATCCGCTGGCTTTGCGGCGATCGGCTCACTCTTTAAAGTCGATTAGCGGTACTCTCGGTGCTTTTCGCTTGTTTGAGCTGTGCGAGGAACTCGAAATCATGGGCCGCATGGGAACAAATGCTAACCAGTCTTTACCCGATCCGGCCAGCGCGCTTTTAGAAGAGGTTGAGGCGGAGTATCAAAGAGTTGAAACGGCGTTAAAAATAGAAATGCAGTACAGCGAAACAATGACAGAATAATTAACAACTGATAACTAACTATGGTTCGTGGGTCGGGGAGGGTTTTTGATATGGTTGGTTTTAGACAGTAGACCTCTTGCAAAAATAGCTGGGACGGGCCGGAGAGCCCGTCCCACAAAAAGTTTTTTCTCTTGTGGGATGGGCCGGAGAGCCCGTCCGAAAATTTGCTCGAAAGGACTTTTGCAAAAAGTCTATTGAGACGCGCTAGATCTGCAACTTTTAATAATTGGTATAAAATCTCAAATCTCAAATCCTATAACCTATGCTAGACCAACTCATCGGCAAACGCATTTCCATCCCCGAACAGTTCACCGGAACAGTCACCGTCGAAGGAGTCACCGCCATCGATGATACCGTGCTGTTACAAGTTCGCACCAGTGCCGGCGAATTGGGCGATGCCATGCTGAGTGCTGCAGCAGTCACAGAAATTTTAGCGAACCAACAACCCGCCATCACCACACCCGTTGACAGCAATTCCTTCTTCCTATTTATCGAATCAGCCCGCATCAAAACCGCCTTCGCCTACGACCCCCACTTCGCAGTTAGTCTCAGCGGTGTGCGTCCCCTTCCCCATCAACTAGAAGCCGTCTACGAACGCATATTACCTCAAGTTCGCCTGCGATTCCTATTAGCAGATGACCCAGGGGCAGGCAAAACTATTATGGCGGGACTCTTACTCAAAGAACTCAAATTACGGGGCATTATCGAGCGCATTTTAATCTTAGCACCAGCCCCTTTAACAATTCAATGGCAAGATGAACTCCGCAGCAAATTTTCCGAAACCTTTGAAGTCATTAACTCAGTATTAGTAAAAGGTCAATTAGCCGGAAATCCGTGGGATAGGTTTCGTCAATGTATCGCCTCTATTGATTTTGCCAAACGCGATGACATCCTCCCCAGTATTTTACAAGTTGATTGGGATTTAGTGATTATTGACGAAGCACACAAATGTTCAGCTCGCACTCAGGGAGAAGATTTGCGACGCACTGGTCGGTATAAACTGGCTGAAGAATTATCAAAAATTAGCGATCGCCTGCTTCTCCTCACCGCTACTCCCCACCAAGGCGATGTCGATCAGTTTCACAATTTTTTGCGATTGCTAGATGCCGATCAGTTTATCTCAAATCAACTCAACCCAGAAATTTTAAAGCTGAACAATTGCCCTTGGTTCCTGCGCCGAATCAAAGAAGAATTGAGAGACTTTGAAGGACACAAGCTTTTCAAAGAACGCTTTCCGATTACCGTCTCCTTTGACTTGTCGCCTGCTGAAAAAGATTTATATGACCGAGTTACTAAATATATTAACAAATATTTGGGCAAAACCAAAGGTCGCAAGCAAGCTGCCGTTGCTTTGGCGCGGACTGTTTTGCAGCGCCGATTGGCTAGCAGTTTAAATGCGATTTTTAGTTCACTCAAAAGACGACAACGCAGGTTTGCTGAGTTATTAGAAGAACTCAGTCAACTTTCTCCCGAAGCACAGCACCAGCGATTGCTAACATTAGGCAAAATTCCTGACTCTGAACAGGAAAGTGAGGATTGCGAAGAGGAGCAATTAGAGGAATTAGCCATCGAGTCAACAGTATCTGAACAGTTAGACCAACTGCGGGAAGAATTGCAGGAATTGGGTAAATTAGTTAAACTAGCTCAAAAAACCATTGACATCGGCACAGAAGCTAAACTCAATAAACTCAAAGAGTGCGTAAAAAGAGCAGAATTTGAAGAATTAAAAGACGGACGCGGTAAGCTGCTGATTTTCACAGAACACCGAGATACTTTAGAGTATCTTAAACAGAATCTCACACAGTGGGGTTACAGCACTTGTGAAATTCACGGTGGGATGAATGTGTTGGCCAGAAAAGCCGCCCAGAAAGATTTTCAATTTAACAAGCAGATTTGTTTGGCAACAGAAGCGGCCGGGGAAGGGATAAATTTACAGTTTTGTCGCTTGATGATTAATTACGATTTACCCTGGAATCCTAACCGTTTAGAACAGCGCATGGGGCGAATTCACCGCATTGGGCAAAGCCAAAATGTTTATATTTTTAACTTTGTTGCCATCAATACTGTTGAAGGTCGCGTTTTAGATAAGTTGCTAAGTAAACTCGAAGAAATTCGCAAAGCAATGGGCGATCGCGTTTTTGATGTTATTGGTCAATTGCTGCAATTAAATGACATGAGATTTGAGGATTTTTTGCGAGAAGCTACTTATAGCAAAGTTTCCGAAGATGAAGTTTTAGAACAATTAGAACGGCTTGACCCCAAACGCCTAGAAGAATTAGAAAAAGCAACGGGTGTCGCCTTGGCTACTTCTCACGTCGATCTATCTCAAATTCGACACACCAAAACTCAAGATTATGTCTCGGAAGAACAGCGGTTAATGCCGCGTTATGTGGAAGAATTCTTTAAGCGAATTTGTGATTTCTTGCGGATTAATTTAGAAGTGCGGGCTGATGGTTTGTGGCGGGTAAGTTATGTAAAAGAGGAATTTCGCTCAAATCATTTAGAAGCAGTGCGGCGGTTGGGTACACCGGAGAAAAGTTATCCCAAACTCACGTTTTATAAAGAACAATTAGCAGCAGCGTCTCATCAAGATGCCGATTTGCTTTCACCCGGACATCCTTTATTTGCGGCAATTGCTGAGCGCTTAGACCTTCAATTAAATGAGGAAATAGCTCATCATTGTGCTGTTTTTGTCGATGCTGATGCTCAAGAATCTTATCGCGTTCACTTTTTTAATGTTCAGGTTGAAGGGCAAGGCAAAAAGGGAGAGAATCGAGTTCTTAGAGCTAAATTGTGTGCGGTTGTTGAAAAGGATTCAGGGGAATTATCCCTAGCTTCGCCCGATTGTTTGCATGATTTAGCACCCCATCCTGTACCAATTCCTGATTGCCAATTTCCCACACCCAAACAACAGCAAAAAGCCGAAAACTGGTTAAAAGTCAAGGTACAATTAGGGTTAATGAATGAGGAACGATTGCGCTGTAGTAAAGAATTACAAATTCGCCAAGATTACTTAGAACAAGCGATGGAAAATACTATTAGAGAATCCCAATCTACTCAGATGAAATTGGCGGCAAAAGTGGCGGCGGGAGATGAAACTTATCGGGTGGCGAGAGATGCGGCTCAAAATAAGGTGCGGGATTTGCAAGAACGTTATAAAAATAAGCAGGGAGAATTGGATTATCTCAAAATAGTACGATCGGGCAGAGTGACTTATTTGGGAACCGCTTTGGTGTATCCTGTACCTGTAGAGGTCTCTAGTCCGGGGATGCGGAACGACCCAGAAGTCGAAGCATTTGCCATGCAGTACGTGATTGACTACGAAAAACAGCGGGGATGGGAACCGGAAGATATTAGTAAAAATCACGATGGTAGTGGGTTTGATATTCGCAGTTTAGGGCCTACAAATCCAGAAACTGGAATTGCCGAGGTGCGTCGAATCGAGGTGAAGGGAAGGGCTAATTTGTATCAAGAAGTAGCCTTAACGGTAAATGAGTGGCGCAAAGCACAACAGTTAAAAGATTCTTATTGGTTGTATGTTGTTTGGGGTTGCGAGATTAAAAATCCGCAGTTATTAATTATTCAAAATCCTGCTAATAATTTAGCGACGGATGCTAAAGAAATTAAGCAAGTTACTCGGTATATTATTCCTGCTGAAGCGTTGCAGAAAAATAGTGTATAATATGAGGTGGCTTTGTATAGCAACCGCCAAGGCGATTAGTGCAGTAGATACTGTCTTGAGCTGTCAAGGGGTAGCGATCGCATAATTGGGGTCGAAAGGCTTTTGGGATTTTAAAATACC
>NZ_JAUBRP010000003.1:0-20062 GCF_036701935.1 Microcoleus sp. M2_D5
CCCGCCCGTCATGAGTGGACGGGCGGGACGCCCATCCCACTTTCAAGAGTGGAAGTTATTTAATTCTCATTCCTAAGTATATCCTTTGTCTTGCGCCAGGACTCATGGGCGATAAGCTGTTCGGCATTTAAAAGACGATAGTAGCGTGCCTCATTACAGAAGTGTTTCCCGCATAAGCGCGTAAGTGTTCACTCCTGACACCAGAGAGATTAATTCGGTTGAATAGCCGCTAGAATTTGTCCGGCTGTCACCGTTTGTCCCTTTTCACAAAACAACTCGGCAACAGTCCCAGCCACATCAGCAGTAATAGCAATTTCCATTTTCATCGCTTCCAAAATTAACAGACGATCGCCCTCAGCTACCGCATCTCCCACATTAACCAGCACCTGCCAAACATTAGCCGAAACGTGAGCGACAACTGCCTCGCAACCTTCGGGCAAAACAACCTCCGCCGCTGTTTCAGAAGCCACATCCGCCGAGGATTCTGCTGCTGATTCAGCTTCAAATTCCCCGGATGCGGCCCAGCGATCGCGCTCTGCATTAAATGCCGCCTGCTGCTGCGCTTTAAACTCAGCCGCACTGCTAGCAATAAAATGCAAAAATTCATTGTATTCTCTCAAATTAAAAGTGATTTCCTCAACCTTTAATTTAAACTTCCCTTCGATAAATTCTTCCCGACAGCGGTGCAATTCCTCATGAGAAACCGGATAAAATCGGATTTGGTCAAAAAAGCGCAAAAGCCAAGGTTTACCAGACTGGAAATCCGCCGTTTGTTTGAACCGATTCCACATTTGCACAGTGCGGCCGACAAATTGATAACCTCCGGGCCCTTCCATCCCGTAAACGCACAAATACGCGCCGCCAATGCCAACTGCATTTTCAGGAGTCCAAGTGCGGGCGGGATTGTATTTAGTAGTAACCAAACGGTGGCGCGGATCGAGGGGAGTTGCGACGGGCGCGCCTAAATAAACGTCTCCCAAACCCATCACTAAATAGCTAGCATTAAAGACAATTTCTCTGACTTGTTCGATGCCCTCAAGCCCGTTTATGCGGCGAATAAACTCAATATTGCTGGGACACCAAGGTGCATCCGACCGCACAGACTGCATATATTTTTCAATGGCCAACAGCGTCGATTCATCTTCCCAAGATAAAGGCAAGTGTACAATTCGCGCCGGCACTTCCATATTGTCGATCGCCGGAAGTTCCGCCTCCGCCGCAATCAGCGCCTGCATTAGCTGCTGTTGCGAAATCTGGCGGCCCTCAAAGTGAATTTGGAGCGATCGCATTCCCGGCACTAATTCGATAACACCAGGCAACGGATTTGCTTTCAACTGTTCCATCAATGCGTGCGCCCGAAAACGCAAATTTAAATCCAGCACCAACGGGCCGTATTCAACTAGAATATATTTATCCCCAGCTTGACGGTAAGTAACAGCAACCTGTCCCGGAGATTCGGGAATTTCGTGCAAAATTGGAGAAGCGGGAACTGCGGGCAATTCCTCCGCATTTTCCCCAAAAATAGGCAAACTAAAAGTAGCAATTTGCCTATTTTGTGCTAATTCCCGCTGCAAAGCTTCAGCAAAACTCAAACAGTGAAAGCGAATGCTGTCCCCCGGTTTTAGTTGCCCGATTTTCCATAATTCCGACTGCACAATAGTAGCAGGACACACAAAACCTCCCAAACTCGGGCCGTCAAGACCGAGAATTACAGGCATATCGCCCGTAAAATCGATCGTGCCGATCGCGTAAGCATTATCGTGAATGTTAGACGGGTGCAAACCCGCTTCTCCGCCGTCTTGACGCGCCCAAGTCGGTTTCGGACCGATCAGCCGAATGCCCGTCCGCGTCGAGTTGTAATGCACCCGCCATTCTGTGGAGAAAAACATTTCGATGTCTGACTCAGTAAAGAAATCCGGCGCGCCGTGAGGCCCGTACAAAACACCGATTTCCCAATTATTGCTGTAAGTTGGAATTAGTTCGGGAGGCAAAGATATTTCCGCTTCCAGAGTTGCAGTTTGGTTGAGTTTTAACACATCTCCCGGACGCAGCGTGCGGCCCGCGTGTCCGCCAAATTTGCCCAGTACAAACGTTGATTTGCTGCCCAAATAATCGGGGACATTAAAGCCGTGTTTGACTGCTAAATAAGTGCGGTAGCCGCCGCCTTGAATGGCTTTTAACTTGAGAATGCTGCCAGCTTTTACGGGAATTGCCGTCCAAAACGGCACCGATTCGCCGTTTAGGGTTCCCTTCATAGTTGCACCGGTTAAACTAATAACTGTATCGGCATTAAAGCGCAGAGTTGGGCCTGTGGCTGTGAATTCCAATCCTGCTGTCGATTCGGGATTTCCTACTAAACGATTTGCCGATCGAAATGCCAGATGATCCATCGGCCCAGAAGGTGGCACGCCAACATCCCAATAGCCAATCCGCCCCGGATAATCTTGAATGCTGCTGTAGGTTCCCCCATCCAATACATCGATCGTTAAAGGTGCGTATTCAAAAGAGTTTAAAAAGCGCGTGCTCAGTTCGCCCCGGTGGAATCTGGAATCGTCCAAAATCTGGCGGAGGTAATCTAAATTAGTTTCAATTCCCGCTATTTCACTGGCATCTAAAGCAGCTTTTAGTTTTACGATCGCCTGTTCTCGATTATCTCCGCAAACGATTACTTTGGCTAGCAGCGGATCGTAAAAAGGAGTTACCTCCGTGCCCGTTTCTATCCAACTGTCGCAGCGGACGTTTTCGGGAAAGGCAACTTGATTCAGCAACCCGGAACTCGGCTGAAAATTCTTGCCGGCATCTTCCGCATAAATTCGCACCTCAATTGAGTGTCCCTGCGGCTGATAGCGGTACTCTTCCAGGGGGAACAAATCCCCCGAAGCCTGTTTTACCATCCACTCAACGAGGTCAATGTTGTTGACAGCTTCAGTAACGCCGTGTTCGACTTGCAAGCGCGTGTTGACTTCCAAAAAATAAAACTGTTTGGCATCGACATCAAAGACAAATTCAACAGTACCGGCTGATTGGTAATTTACCGCTTTTCCCAACCGCACGGCAGCAGCGTACAACTGATTTCGCTGTTCGTCGCTAATAGCAGGGGCGGGGGTTTCTTCTATTACTTTTTGATTGCGCCGCTGCACCGAACAATCTCGCTCGCCCAAGGCTATGACATTTCCTTTGCCATCTCCAAAGATTTGGACTTCTATGTGTCTGGCTGTTTGAATGTATTTCTCTAAAAAAACGCCGCTTTGTTTAAAATTGCTTTGACTCAAACGCTGTACTTTTTCAAATGCTTCTGCCAAATCTCGATCGCCAAAACAAGCCTGCAAACCGATGCCGCCGCCGCCTGCGGTACTTTTGAGCATCACCGGATAGCCGATCGCCCCAGCCGCTTTTTGGGCATCTTCTAAACTTGCTAAAAGTTCGCTTCCGGGAGTTAGCGGCACTTGATTTGCAGCGGCTATTTCCCGCGCGGTGTGCTTCAATCCAAAGCAGCGCAACTGACTCGGAGTCGGGCCGATAAATGCAATATTTTCCCTTGCACAAGCTTCGGCAAATTCAGCATTTTCGCTCAAAAAGCCGTAACCAGGATGGATAGCTTGAGCTTTTGTTTGGCGCGCAACTTCGAGAATGCGATCGAACCGCAAATAACTCTCGGCTGCGGCGGCTGCACCGATACAAACGGCTTCGCTGGCGGCGAAAACGTGCTTGGCGCGGGCGTCGGCTTCAGAATATACTGCTACCGAAGCAATTCCGAGGCGATCGAGGGTGCGGATAATTCGGCAGGCAATTTCACCGCGATTGGCAATCAAAACTTTGTTAAACATTTAGGGAATTGGGAATTGGGAATTGCTAATGGCAGGGGTTCAGAAACCGGGTTTCTTCCTAAATCTTGGTGAGGATACAAAAATCATCGCAGAAACCCGGTTTCTTGGACTTGGGGCAGGGGTTCAGAAACCGGGTTTCTTCCTAAATCTTGGTGAGTATGCCAAAATCATCGCAGAAACCCGGTTTCTTGGACTTGGGGCAGGGGTTCAGAAACCGGGTTTCTTCCTAAATCTTGGTGAGTATGCCAAAATCATCGCAGAAACCCGGTTTCTTGGACTTGGGGCAGGGGTTCAGAAATTAGATATTTTCAGATTACACAGAATCCCAAACAATCAACTGAATCGGCGTAGGATTGTAAGCATTGCAAGGATTGTTCATTTGCGGGCAGTTAGAAATAGCAACCAGCGCGTTCATTTCGGCTCGCAAATCAACTGTACTTCCCGGATCGGAGATGCCGTCAACAATTTCAAGCGTGCCATCTTCGCTAACCGGAACATTCATAAAAAAGTTGATATTGCTGACTAAATCTCGCTTGCCCAAACCGTAGGGAAGAATTGCAGCGAGGAAATTTTCAACGCAGGCGTGCTGGTATTTTTTATCGAGTCCAAACCGCACCGAATTGCTCTCGCAGCTACAGGCGCCGCCGGAGGTGTCGTGCCGCCCGCAGGTGTCAGCAATTATGGTCATCATGACTCGCCCTTCGTTGGAAATGAGTTGGCTGTTTGTAGTGACAAAGATGTTGCCTTGATTGACGATCGTATCGGCGGCGCTGTAGCGTTCGGAAGGGTCATCGGCATTGTAAACTAAAAAATCTACTGCTTGATTTCCGCCTAAATCTACAATGCGGAGAATCTGTCCTTTTTTGATGACGCGAGACCAGGGATGTCTGGCTGGTAAAACTTCGTTATAAATTGCTGTTTTTGGATCGAGAATTTGTTGGGTAGTTGCAGTCATGGTTCACTTTTTTTGATGAAATTACCGAATAGTTCACCGCCAATTGATGCGGAGAAGATTTAGTTGTGGAATCTGGTTTATTAGATATCTTGCATAAGTCTTTGATTGAGACATAAACCGCAGATGTCAGGCAGATAAACACAGATAAACGCAGATAAGGGAAGGAAGTGGAAGCTTGGGAATGCAATGCAAGTCTATTTATTGCACGAACAAAGCATCGGTGTTGATGAACCCGCGCACGGCTTCCGGGTTGGCGGTGCGGCACAAGTCGTCGGGTGCGGGGGCGGGGGTTTTCACAATCTGAATTTGGATGGGTTTTGGATCGTAAATTGAACCAGGATGCAGGATGTGGGGGCAGTTAGAGATAATGGTCAATACGTTCATTTCGGCTCGCAAATCGATAAAACTACCGGGTTTTTCGCAGCCTTCGCGAAACTCCATCGTGCCGTCTGGTTTGACGGCAATGCGAGTAAATAAGTTGAGGTTGGGCATGATATCTTTTTTGCCCAATCCCCACCGACTTAGGGCTTTGAGGAAGTTGTCGCGGGAGTTTTTCCAGTCTCCTTCGCCGTATTTTTTGGCATTGCTAATGGCGTTGCTGCATCCTCCTAGCAAATCGTGACAGCCGGAGGTATCTTGGGTGATGGAAAATAGGACGCGCCCCATGTCTGTGTAGATGACCATGCCTTGTTTGAGAAAGGCGTTGAATTGAATTTTGGCGGTGTCTGCTGCGTTGAAACGTTCGATCGCATTGTCGGCGTTGTAGCACAGCATGGAAACGCCGCGAGAGCCTTCTAAATCGGTGATTCGCAGGGTGTTTCCCCGCTTGATGACTCCCGACCAGTACGCGCCGCCCGGTACGGTTTCTTCGATTAATACGAGGCTTGAATCAATTTGTGAGTTTTTGTCGATCGATGATAGTTGCACCATAAGTTCCTCTTGATGTATTTGGGTAGGTCAGCGAAACAAAATAATAGTATTTTGTAGTGGCAAAACTCACTTTCTCCCAAAGTAATATTTATCTCCACTGATATCTTGCACTATTTTTAAGAACAGGCAAGATGCCTGTTCCACAAGAAAATTTAGTCTTTGTGGAACAGGCATCTTGCCTGTTCCTAAAAGTGCAACTGCAAACCTATTTCTATTTAAGCAGCCATTGCAACTGCTTCCTGTCCGTGTTTCCGCATCAAATCCATGAGTTCGTCGCGGTAATCGTGGAATTTGGCGTGGCGTTTAACGCTGGGAGTGCGATCGGGCAAATTAATCGACATTTCCTTTCTCACTGTACCGGGACGAGCGCCCAAAGCATAAATCCGATTGGAAAGAAACACCGCTTCTTCGACATCGTGGGTAATCATAAAGATTGTAATCTGAGTGCGGCGCCACAAATCCAGCATGAATTCGTGCATCGATTCTTTAGTGTGGATATCCAATGCGCCGAAAGGTTCATCCATTAATAACACTTTAGGTTCAGAAGCGAGGGCGCGGGCGATCGCCACCCGCTGTTTCATCCCGCCCGACAATTCCTTCGGTAGCGACGAAGCAAACTGCGTCAATCCTACCACACTCAAATAATAGCTCGCTTGTTCGCGCCGCTTCTGCTTGGACACGCCTTGAAGTTTGAGACCAAACTCGGCATTTTCCTGCACGTTCATCCAAGGATAAAGAGTGTAATGCTGAAATACCATACCTCGATCCGGCCCAGGCGAAACAACTTCCTTGCCATCGATTTTCACTTCCCCTGCTGTCGGCTTGTCCAATCCCGCAATCTGCCTCAACAGAGTAGATTTGCCCGAACCGGATGCGCCTACCGCGCAGATAAATTCGCCTTGCTTGATGGTCATATTGATGTCCTTGAGAACAACTAATTTACCCTTTTTCGTTTCAAAGTTTTTGTGCAGGTTGTTGATTTGCAAAAACATGAGTTTATCCTCTCTATTGTAAGTAAAAAAATGACACCATTCTGCTTTCTAACCTCTGCTGGACTTACGCACTCCGACAAAGAAACCGGGTTTTTTACCTAATATGCGGGCTGCAACCTGTGTGTTTTCGTAAAAAAACCCGGTTTCTGGGCACCCATCCGTAAGTCCCGATCTGCTTACTGTTTCTGACTTGACCATTTACAAGACACCCGCAGCAGATATTGAAAAAGCAAGTCAAAAGTCAGTCCGATCGCCCCAATGACAATCAGCCCCACAAAAATTTCATCGGTTCGGAGAAATCGACCTGCGACGCTGATCCGGCGGCCTAAGCCTTCGGTTGCCGCAATCAATTCCGAGACAATTACCAATTGCCAAGCCGCAGCTAAGTTGATGCGGCTAGCATCAAGAATTCCCGGCAAAACGTGGGGAAAAATAACTTGAGTTAGGATTTCCCAGCGATTCCCACCCAACATATAAGTAGATTCGATCAAGTCTTTTGGAACAAACTTGACTGTATCCATCACCATCAGCGAATTGAAGAAAAAGACGCCGATAAATATCAGGGTAATTTTGGGTTCTTCGCCGATTCCCAAGTAGAGAATTAGCAGGGGAATGAATGCTGGTGCGGGCATATATCGCATCAAGCCGAACATGGGTTCTAGCAAGGCGCGAATACTGGCAAAACTGCCCATCAGCACGCCAATTGGTATGGAAAAAACCAAGGCGAACAGAAAGCCCACTCCCACCCGCCACAAACTCGCTACCGTATCTTTCAAAAGTTCGCGAGTGTTCCACAGCCGACCAAATGCCTCTAAAACTTTGGCGGGGGAAGGCAAAAATTTGGGGTCTACGTTAGCGAAGGTTGTTACTAGCCACCACAGCAGCAGCGGGAGTGCGATCGATGTTACCGTTAACCCAATATTGAGAGGTTGCGGTATCTCTTCCGCAATCCGCCAGAAAACGGTGGGATTTAGGTTTTTTTGCTTGATGTGGGATTGGATCGATCGAGGATCGGGATTTGGTGGCATGATTTAATTGCGGAAGGATTGGTCGAGTAATTGGAGGAAATTTTGGGGATTATAAAAAGTATTTTTTTCAAGGTTTTTTGTGTCTGCACAATCGTAAATTATGCCTTTTAGCTTTTACCTTCTGCATAAGCTTTGATAAAGCGATCGTCAAATAATGTGCTGATATCTGGTTGGGTTTTGGCTAAATTTACATCTACGAGAAATTTATTCATTTCTGCCGCAGCAAACTGCAATGATGTCATGTCGTTTCCCGGTTGAAAGGCTTTCAAGTTTTCCTCGATCGTAAATATCTGAGTGCCGTTTTCATATTCTTTGTATTCCTCAACGCTAACTCCGGCGCGGTTGGCGAGAATCTCGTAAGATTTCTCTTTATTGGCTTTCATGTATTCCAATGTTGCAAACCATGAATTGACCAGCGCTTGCACTCGATCGGGGTGTTCGCCGATAAACTTTCGGGTGAATACCAAGTGGTCAGAAATCGCCCCCGGAAAATCTTTGGAACTAAACAGTTCCTTGCTGTTCGATCGTTTTAATGCCTGGGTGGTAAACGGCGCAAATACTGCCACCGCATCGACTTGTCCTCCGACGAAAGCCGCCGCAGCTTTGCCAGTTTCCAGCGGTACAAATTGAATATCTTGCACTGATAAACCTGCTTGTCTCAGCCCTAACAGCAATAGAAAGTGATCGACTGTACCTTCCTCTGCCGCAACTTTTTTACCTCTTAAATCCGCAACGGAATTGATGCCTTCAGCGACAATCACTTTGTCATTTCCCGTCGAGTTGTCGTTGACTAAAACAATTACTTGGTCGGCACCGCCTGATATAGAGTTTACGGTATCGCCGAGGGTTTGGCTGTTAGCATCTATCTGTCCGGCTGTGAGTGTGCTAATCGATTCTAAGTAACCGTCAAACCATTTTAAGTCTACAGGAACATTGTTGGCTTCAAATATCTTTTGTTCTTTGGCAATTTGCCACGGAAACCAGCCGGGCCACGCGCTGAATCCGAGGCGAACTGCGTTAGCACTTACTGAAGAAGCTGCTTCGCTTTCAGTCGTGGTTTTGATATAAATTGCCGGGTTGACGCAGCCGACAGCAAAAAACAAGGTGATGAAAAATAGGGCGCAGTAGGACAAGGGCGATCGCATTCTTTTTGGGGAGCAATATCGGATATTCATAGCATATTCTGGTTGCTGGTTAGAGGTGAATATGTCGATCGAGCTTTTGCACCTTCTTTGGCTTCCTTAGCTGCCGCAAACCCCCCTGATATACAAGGATAAAGCCCGAGAGCTAACGAACCGAGTCTTGCTGACCGATCGCGTTTCTCCCGGGCTTTTATCCCGCCGTGTAACTGGCTAGTGTTCCCCTCAAATTAATAAAATCTTGGGATGACCAGTCTGCTTCTCTCGGACCAGCACTTGAACTGTCTAAGCTGAGTTAGAAACTGATTCAAATCGGAACCCTAGAAGCTGTTAAATTTTTTCGGTTTTTGTCTGTATAAGTCCTGTTTGCAACCCAAGGAGTTATTCGAGACTGTCAGTAACAGCAATGCACTTAGCTTTTTGAAAGGTAAGCATACTGTAGCTTGCAATCTTACGAGATTGCTACGTTTCAAACGGTAACAGCAAGCTCGATCGGAAAATGTGTATGATGTTACAAAATACGGTTTTTCTCGGATTTTTAAGATGAAAGGTTTTGGAGTCGATCGCGAAGTATGGGCGGGGGCGGGTTTATGAGATTATCGATTATGGGCAATTATTATTGGTGAACCCGCCCCTACAAAATCATACAAGTCTAATCTAAAATCTCAAATCTAAAATCTAAAATCGACTGACGGTGCATTATGGAAGAATTTAACTACAGCAACAGTCTCGACATTCATTCGCTGCTCGATCGCTACCGCACGGGATCGATCGCGCCTGCAGATGCGATCGCGAGCGTGTACGATCGGATCGAACGCTATGCAGATCCGGCAGTATGGATTTATTTAGCACCGCAGGCGGAAACCCTCGAACGCGCCAAAGCTTTGGAAAACCTAGATCCGCAACAATTGCCGCTCTACGGAATACCTTTTGCGATCAAAGATAATCTCGATTGGGCCGGCGTTCCCACTACAGCGGGATGTCCTCGGTTTGCTAGCACTCCAGCGCGATCGTCCGCAGTCGTAGAGCGTTTGTGCGCGGCAGGTGCGATCGCGATCGGCAAAACAAACATGGATCAATTTGCCACAGGATTAGTGGGAACCCGCACTCCCTATGGAGTTTGCCGCAATCCGTTCGATTCGCGCTACATTCCGGGCGGATCGAGTTCCGGTTCCGCCGTAGCAGTCTCCGCCGGATTGGTGAGTTTTGCTCTGGGTACCGATACCGCAGGCTCAGGGCGGGTTCCCGCTGCTTTTACCAACATTGTCGGGCTGAAGCCAAGTTGCGGATCGGTAAGCACTCGCGGCTTGCTGCCGGCGGTGCGATCGCTCGATTGCGTTTCTGTGTTCGCTCTCACCTGTGCGGATGCGGCCTCCGTGCTGCAAGCAGCCAGCGGTTTTGACGCTGAGGATGCGTTTTCTCGCCACCCTGAAACGAAAGTTTTGCCGGATTTATCCCGCTTGCGGGTGGGAATTCCCGGAGAGGGCGAACTCGAATTTTTCGGGAATGCAGAAGCCGAACAGCGCTACCGAGAGTCGATCGCGCGCTTGCAATCATTGGGCTGCACGATCGCACCTATTGACTTCAAACCCTTTGCTGAGGCGGCCGAACTGCTCTACGGCGGGCCTTGGGTAGCAGAAAGGTTGGCCGCGATCGGCGATTTCCTCGACGCGCACCCAGATGCGATCGATCCGATCGTCTGCGAAATTATCAGCGGTGGCAAACGCTACGATGCCGTCTCTGCCTACCGCGCGTCGTACCGCTTGGCAGAGCTCCGCAAGAAGGCAGAAATTCAGTGGCAGTCAATGGATGTTTTGGCTGTTCCCACGACAGGTACGATTTATACTGTCGCAGAAGTTGCAGCCGAGCCGATCGCGCTCAACACCAATCTAGGCCGCTACACGAACTTTGCGAATTTGCTCGATTTGTGTGCGATCGCAGTTCCCAGCGGGTTTCAAAGCAGCGGATTGCCCGCAGGATTGACACTGATGGCTCCTGCGTGGCACGATTTATCGCTGTGCCGCCTGGGCTGTGCTTTCCACGATCGCTTGGGCGGAACTTTGGGCGCAACCGGTCTGCCGCTGCCAACCGTCCCGGAACCCGCCCTCGCAGCCAAACCCGACTCAGAAGAACGAGTCAAAATAGCTGTGGTTGGCGCTCATTTGAGCGGTGAGCCGCTGAATTATCAACTAATCGAGGGGGGAGGCGTTTTGGTTCGCGCCTGCCGTACCAGCCCGATTTACAAGCTGTACGCTTTGACGGGTACTGCTCTGGGCAAGCCGGGACTGGTGCGTCAGGTAGAGGGCGGTAGCGCGATCGAGGTGGAAGTTTGGGAGTTGTCGATCGCGGCTTTCGGCGGATTTGTCGCTAAAATTCCCCCGCCCTTGGGAATTGGTACGCTGGTGTTGGAGGACGGCTCCACGGTGCAGGGCTTTTTGTGCGAACCTTATGCTGTGGCGGATGCGATCGATATTTCTCATCTCGGCGGTTGGCGAGCTTATAACTTCCGGTTTTAAGTTAAGTTAGAATGGCAAATTTCTACCCATCTTCAGAATCATGCCATCAGCAGTGCCACTTGTACCAATTCCCGTCACAACCCCAACCCCCAGCGGCGGCGGTACCCGTCCCTCCGGGCCCGCTGGCGGCACTCGCGGCACCAGCGGCCCCGACTCCCTCAGAGGTAGTGCGGGCGCTAACTTGATATTTGGTTTGGGTGGCCCTGACAGCATTTTCGGCTTAGGCGCAGACGATTCCCTCTACGGCGGCGACGGCGATGACTCACTGCTGGGGGACGTTGGCGATGATTTGCTGTTCGGCGGTGCGGGCCGCGACAGCGTTTTGGGTGGCGCCGGCGACGATACTTTCTACGGTGGCAAAGGTTCTGACTCAATGCTGGGCGGCGATGGCAATGATTTGCTGTTTGGCAACCAAGACACCGATACTTTGTTGGGAGGCGCGGGCGATGACTCGCTTTTTGGGGGTGCTGGCGATGACTCGCTGTTTGGTGGCATCGGCAATGACTGTTTATCGGGCGATCGCGGCCAAGATACTTTAACTGGCGGCACCGGAAACGATACTTTTGCGATCGGGCGTTTGGCAGACGGGGATGTGATTACAGATTTTACTGATGGTACGGATCGAATTCGCTTGACTGCCGGCCTTACTTTTGGCGAAATCACCATTTCCGCTGGGGCTGGAACTTCGCCCACGACAATTATTCAGCTTACAAGCACCAAGGAAACTCTGGCTACTTTATTCGGAGTTGCCCGCGCTTCTATCAGTCAGGCAGACTTTATTCTTTAATTGGGAATGGGGAATTGAGAATTGATAATTGGGCTGGCGGGTACTTTGTAGTTTTAAGTTTTCAATGTTTAACTTGTTAACTAAAAACCGCTTTTGCGTTGCAAGTAACGTTAGCTTTCGCGTTGCGAAAAAAAGCAAACTCAAAACTTTTCATCTTCCATCTTCCCTCTTCCTGACATCCGTTATATCCGTTACATCCGTTACAAAATCCGTTGCCGAACTTCCTAATGACTACTGACGGTTTTCTCAATCTCAACAAACCTGCGGGCATGACTTCTCACGACTGCGTGGGGCGAGTGCGCCGGCTATTGAAACTCAAGCGAGTCGGACACGGAGGAACCCTCGATCCTGCCGTGACTGGCGTTTTGCCGATCGCCCTGGGCAAAGCAACCAGACTGCTGCAATATCTCCAACACAATAAAGCTTACCGAGGCACGATTCGGTTTGGCTTAACTACTGCTACTGACGATTTAGAAGGAGAAATTATCCATTCTCGACCGGTGCCAGAGTTGAGTTTGGAACAAGTGCAATCTGCACTGCCAAAATTCCTAGGAAAAATCGAGCAATTTCCGCCGAGTTTTAGTGCGGTGCAGGTGGGAGGAAAACGCCTTTATGAGTTAGCTAGAAAAGGCGAAACTGTGGAAGTTGCTGCTAGGAAAGTCGAGGTTTTTCGGCTGGAAATCTTGGATTGGCGGCCGGGGGATTTTCCTGAATTGGATTTGTCGATCGCCTGCGGGGCGGGTACTTACATTCGGGCGATCGCGCGGGATTTGGGTGCACTGTTTAATGCAGGCGGTACTTTGGCTTGTTTGACTCGCACCGAAAGTAGCGGTTTTTCGATCGACCAAAGTCTAACTTTTGAACAATTGGAACTGCAATTGCAGGAGAATAAATTCTGCCCGATTTTGCCATCGGCGGTTTTGGGACATTTAGGTGCGATCGTCCTTTCCCCTGAATATACCAAACGCTGGTTTCAAGGACAGCGCCTCCCGATTCCCGAAACGCCGATCGAACCCTATGAGGAAAGTAGCAACCATCCCCCCCACAACCCAATACCCGAACATCCCTATCCCTTGCAGGTGTACGATCGAGACGGTAATTTTTTAGGTATCGGTCAAGTAGCCAACTCAGAGACAAGTACCATATTATCTCCTCAAATTGTGCTTTAAGTATCTAAAATAACAATGAAAAAAGGTATAATTGGTACAGGAAAAGTTGGCATAACTCTAACCGCTGGGAATGCTATCGATGCACCTAGTTTACAGCGGTATAGGACGAGGTTGACCTATTAATCCAATCAATCGCTGAGGTAAAAATTGTGAAAATATTGCTGATCGGATTAATCAGAGGCTACAAAATGGGGATTTCTCCTTACCTGCCTAACGCCTGTAGATTTCAGCCCACTTGTTCGCAATACGCGATCGAAGCAATAGAAAGATTTGGGCCGGCCCGCGGCAGCTCAATGGCAGTTAAGCGGATTTTGCGCTGTCATCCTTTTCATCCAGGGGGTTACGATCCAGTACCTCCCCCAGATAGCGAGGGCAATTAATTATTAGTTATAATCCCGATTTTAGTGATTAGTTAATAGGGCAAATAGCCGTTACATCATCATGGCTAAAACTCCTGGGGGGAATCACTCCCTAAGAGGGTTAAATTCTCACAATTAGTGGTGTTTTTAAAGCCAAATTCAGTAAAATTACTGTTATCTTTCAAAACTCAGCAGCTATATAATGGTACAAACAGAGTACAGGGGATGCGAGTTGATATGTCTGCTACCGCAATCGGATACAAAATGTTGTCCCATACTCTGGCTGTACTCAGCCAGAAACAAGCAACGGGGAAACTGGTGTTAGAGCAAGGGGAACAACAGTGGCAACTTTACTTTTTTCAGGGTAGTTTGGTGTATGCCACGGGAGGAGCGCACAGAGCGAGACGCTGGTACAGGGCGATCGGGCAACACTGTCGAAACTTTCAAGTGGATCTCAGAGACCTCAATGCTGGAGAACTGTGGGAATATCAACTGCTTCAGCGAGGGATAGCAGCGAGCGAAATGAGTCTGGAACAAGCTAGGGCGATCGTCCACACCAGCCTTTCGGAAGTGTTATTTGCTCTGATCGGTCAATCGGGTTTGCGCCGGGAGTGGCGTCCCTCCCAGAAATATTTTTCTACCATTACCTCTTCTTTGCTGCTGTCTTTAACAGAAGTAGAGAAAATTCTGTGTTGTACAGAAGAAATTTGGCAAAAGTGGAAAGCAATGGGTTTGTGGCTGGTAGATCCAGAACAAGCACCGCTTTTAAAACCGTCGGCCCAGTTGCAGCAAAATCGATTTAGTTCTAATTCTTTGATCGCTTTGAGTAACGTATTCAACGGCGAGAATACTCTTTGGGATATTGCATTTAAGAAAAAGCAGTGCGTGACAGTGGCAACTCGCGCTTTAGTTAATTACATCAAGCAAGGTTTAGTAAATTTCCGAACAGTACCAGACTTGCCGTCGCCTATAGAACAGTGGCGCCTTGCCGCGGCGATTGCAGGGCCGGGTCGCCCTTTGATTGCTTGTATTGATGACAGTCCGACAGTTTGCGAATTTTTAGAGCAAATTTTATTGCCCCAGGGCTATCGAGTCCTAAAAATTCAAGACCCCATGCAGGGAGTGGGCATCCTCGCCAAACAAAAGCCTGCTTTAATTTTTATGGACGTGGTGATGCCGAAGACAAGTGGCTTTGCTTTGTGCAATTTTTTGCGAAAAACACCTGCTTTTCGGGAAACTCCGATCGTATTTTTGACCGGTCAAGATAGTATAATTGACCGCACGCGGGCGAAATTGACAGGTGCTTCCGATTTTTTGAGGAAGCCAGCCAATCCCGAACAGGTTGTGCAAATAGTTGACAAGTATTTGAAGGTAAAAGGCGATCGCCACCCTTCAGCAATTCGCCCCCAAGATATACTTAATCCACGACAACTTACCTTGGCAAATTCTTGACCCCAAATTAATGAACACAACAACCCCTTGCTGGGTGCGTCAGTTCCTGACGCACCCTAAACTCATTGTAAAATAAAGACGCAATCGAATTTAAGATAATTAATTATGAGTAATGTTACGATCGATCGCACCCCGCAGGTGAGCGTAGTAATTCCGGCTTACAACTGCGCGGATTACGTCGGCCAAGCCGTCGATAGCGTTCTGCACCAAACCTATGCTAACTGGGAAATTATTGTCATAGACGACGGTTCCAAAGATGACACTAGATTAGTTTTAGAGAAATATGGCGATCGAATTCGCTACATTTACCAACAAAATCAAGGAGTTTCGATTGCCCGAAATCACGGCATCGAGCTAGCGCGAGGAGAATTTATCGCCTTTCTTGATGCTGACGACTACTTTCTCCCCGACAAATTAGCAGCACAAATGGCTGCATTTGCAGCGCGACCAAATCTAGGAATAGTTCACAGCGGCTGGCGTCTAGTTAATAGTATAGGCGAACCGCTAAAAGATGTCAAACCCTGGCAAAACGTACCTAAATTAGACTTAGAAATGTGGCTGCGGTGGAAACCAGTATTACCCAGCGCGATGGTATTTCGCCGTCAGTGGTTAGAGCGCGCCGGCGGATTTGATCCTCGATTTCCCCCGGCGGAAGATACAGATTTAGTGCTGCGTTTAGCCTTAATGGGATGCGAAGCAGAGTGGTTGCAGCAAGTAACTGTTTGCTACCGCCAGCACGAACAAAGCGCCATGTACAAAGGTTTACCGCAGGCTAAATCCCTCGCCGCAGTCATGGACAATTTTTTTTCCCGCCCCGAATTGCCGGATAAAATACGTTTGTTGGAAAAGCAAATCAAGTACAGTACGTTAGTTTGGATTGCTTGGTATTTGTACCGCACCGGTCATTCTGTTGAGATGGTAGAGTTTTTGCACCGTTCTTGGAATTATACGCCTTATTTGCCTGTGGAAACAGTAATTAATTGGGCGGAAGCTTTCGCCGAGTTTTCGCAGGATGCAGGCAATGAATTCGATGCAGATTTGTTAGCTCAATCTCCTGAGTGGGAGCAGTTAATGCAGTGGATTATTCTCGGTACGCCAGCTTGATTGAAAGCTTTTCCATTGCGCTGATATCGTTTACGGTTGCATAGGAATTATTTAACCGCAGAGAGCGCAGAGGACACAGAGGAAGAGAAGAGAGGTTTTTCGCATTTCTGGCTCTGTAATATCTGCATAAACTTTATTAGGCTTCAGTTTGAGTTTCTGCTTCAGTAAAAATTGGCGGCCACAGTTCAGCAATTGGCAATTCCCAACCAGGGAAAAGTTCGGGTACTGTCAAAATATCTTCATTTCCCAACACAATCGGTTCACCTTCCTGACGATAAATTGTTAGAGTTTCTTCATCTGGATCGATCAAAATTCCTACTTGGGCTCCGAGTTGTAGGAAATTATGAATCTTTTTTTCTAGCGGTTTAATGCGATCGCTCTGTGATTTAATTTCTACTACCAAGTCGGGGACTAATTCTCCGAAATAACGGGGACTTTGCCTGAGACGTGCCGCTCGGACAAAAGAAACATCAGGTGCTGTGAGGTTAGCATCAGGTAAAATAAAGCCGCCTGCGGAGTCAAAAACTCGACCCAAACGGCGGGGATTCACCCAAACGAAGAGAAAGGCACTCAACCGAATGCCAATTTCACTAGATACAATGTCTGACGGACCCACAATGATAATTCTCCCGCTTTCTAGTTCAACTTGGTAGTCTTGACCGGCTTCTTTGAAGGTTTTTTGGACTTTTTCTAAGTCTTTGACTGTCATCATACGATTTTAGATTTTAGATTTTAGATTTTAAGTTTTAAATTTGAGATTTTAAGTTTTAAATTTGAGATTTTAAATTTTATAATTATCTGCAACTGACGCACTCTAAATCATATTGGTTATTGCTTATTGTGTCAGGTGCGTCAATCTATTTTAGATTTTAGAATTGAAGAATTATCTGCAACTGACCAAGAATTTCTTGATGGTACCCGCCACGTGATTTATCCGTGGAATCAATCCAAAATCGCAAATCGCAAATCCTCAAGCCCCCGCATTTATCCGTGGGGTCGCCTCTAAAATCTAAAATCTAAAATCTAAAATCGATTGACGCACCCTACAGGTTGGTTATTCCTTGGCAGAAAATGAGTTACCGCAGCTACAGCTTTGGGCGGCATTGGGATTGTGAAATCGGAAACCTCCGCCCATCAAGTCTTCTGAATAATCCAAGGTGAGCTCATTGAGATATTTTAAGTGCTGGGGGTCGATCGCAACGGAAATTCCCTCCGACTCGCATACAGCGTCTTCTGGGGCTGGCGCGTCGTCAAATGCCATTGTATAAGACAAACCGGAGCAGCCGCTCGATTCCACGCCCAGACGAAATAAAGCATTGGGGTTCGGATGCTTCGACTTGAGGCGCGTTACTTCGGTTGCTGCTGTTTTGCTCAGATAAATCATTATGAGTAATTGGTAATTTGTAATTGGGGAGTAGTGTTGAATTTTGAGAATTTAGAGTGCGCCTAGGCGTGCACTTTACCCGGAGAATGTAGGGTGCGCCGCGCCGCGCACCATACTCCTATATTTTTAGCAACTTGAGTTACTTGGTCTTTTCTGTACGGGCATAATCGTCTTGAAAGCGTACAATATCATCTTCTCCGAGATATTCGCCATTCTGCACCTCAATTAAAACCAGAGGGATAACTCCCGGATTTTCCAGGCGGTGAGAAATGCACTGAGGAACGTAGGTAGACTGATTTGTAAACAGAACTTGTTCAGTTTCGCCGCAAGTAACTTTTGCAGTACCAGAAACCACAATCCAGTGTTCGCTGCGGTGGTGGTGCATTTGCAGGCTGAGGCGGTGTCCCGACTTAACTTCGATCCGCTTAATTTTATATCCTGGGCCTTCTTCTAGAGTCGTAAATGAGCCCCAAGGCCGCAATTCTGTAGCGGCTATTCCGTTGGGTGCTGCAGGTGCGTGCAGGGTAGATACTTGAGAAATTTCTTGAATCTGAACCATGATTTTCACTCCTTGAGGATTGCTTGCTGAATCCTGTGGTAAACGACGTAGTTTTTTGAGATTAACTAATCT
This sequence comes from Microcoleus sp. M2_D5, assembly GCF_036701935.1. Lineage (NCBI taxonomy): Bacteria > Bacillati > Cyanobacteriota > Cyanophyceae > Oscillatoriales > Microcoleaceae > Microcoleus > Microcoleus sp. M2_D5. Next base: position 18,274 of record NZ_JAUBRP010000003.1, read on the forward strand.
ATAGTTAAAATCGAAGCCCACCTGCGGGCAATGGTTAGCCGACTGTAGAGTTTTGCAAGAGTTGCGCTCAGCTCGATCGACTTGCCTTAACAACCATAGCAAAACCAACATAGCTGTTGTCACCCGGTATTGGCTCGATCGCCCCAATCTACATCAAATCTTTATCTGTGGCGGCTGGTTCTTTATTTAATGGGACATCTTGCAGGATTTACGGTGGTTTCGGAATGATTTAACCGCAGAGGCCGCAGAGGGCGCAGAGAAAGAGAAGAGAGAGATGAATAATTTTGATAGCAGCGGATTTTTGGTAAATCCTAATCCAGCTCTTGAGACTGCTGCTGCAAAACGGATAGCATCTCTTGATAGAAAGGCAGCCCTTGACTTTGGCTATCGCTGGCGGTTGCTAGGATTTGCAAGGTTTCGATCAGCGAGTATCGGGCCGCATCTACAATAAGATCGAGGAGCGGATGAATCCCAGAACCATGCTGCTGTGCTTCTGCGATCGCATCGATGTAGGCAGCACGCACCTGGTTAGAGATAATCACAATGGGATATCCTGCCCGCAACAGCAGGAGATTCATCAATAGCCGTCCCGTCCGTCCGTTACCATCCCGAAATGGATGAATCGACACAAAGCGAAGATGTGCTTCGGCTGCATACTCTAGCGGATGTAACGATTTGATTTTATCACTGTTGAGCCATTCGATAAATTCCGGCATCAAACCCGAAAGCAAATAATGAGGCGGATAGAGGTATTCAGTACCGGCGGCTTTGACATCTAACTGCCGATAGCGTCCAGCTTCCTCCGGGGCGTTAGCGAAGCCCTCGAAGAGGATCGCCCTTATAATTAAGTTGTGAATCTGTTTAATTTCCCATTCACCGATCGCACTGTCCGATCGCGTTAGCATTTCAATGTAGTCGATCGCATCTCGATGTCCGATGACTTCTAGGTGTTCCCGCAAAGTTTTGCCACCGACAGTGATGCCGGTTTCTAAGACTAATTCGGTTTCGCGCTGCGTTAAGGTATTTCCCTCGATCGCATTAGAATGATAGGTGAACCGAACATCGTAGAGTTTTTTCAATTCGGCAACCAGCGTGGGAGAAAGCGGCCGAAAGCTATCCAACCAGGCTTTGAGTCGATCGACTTTTTGCAATTTTTCAGAAAGGTTCATCGCGGATGAGAAGGCAAAATGTTGGTGGAGAATGTCACCCAGACGCTGAGGATACAGTCGCACTAACAGTTCGATAAACTTATTTCTCAATAACAGGCAAGATGCCTGTGGAGCGAAGAGTAAATTTTCTTGTGGCGCGGACATCTGTCCCGCCATTGAAAAGCTTATTAACAAGGGTGCAAGATGTGAGTTGGTATCGCAATTATTCATCTCTCTTCTCTTCCTCTGCGCTCTCTGCGGCCTCTGCGGTTGAATAATTCAAAAAATATAACTTCTCCTCTAGTGACCAACAAGCTGTTTTTCACTTATTTATGAACAGGCTTTTCGGCCTGTGAAGCGAGAAAATTCACTCTTTGTGGAACAGGCATAGCGAAGAGTAAATTTTCTTGTGGCGCGGGCATCTTTCCCGCCATTGAAAAGCTTATTAACAAGGGTGCAAGATGTGAGTTGGTATCGGAATTATTCATCTCTCTTCTCTTCCTCTGCGCTCTCTGCGGCCTCTGCGGTTGAATAATTCAAAAGATATAACTTCTCCTCTAGTGGCCAACAAGCTGTTTTTCACTTATTTATGAACAGGCTTTTCGGCCTGTGAAGCGAGAAAATTCACTCTTTGTGGAACA
>NZ_JAUBRP010000003.1:20162-25053 GCF_036701935.1 Microcoleus sp. M2_D5
GGCCGAAAAGCCTGTTGCTGACAATGGTGCAACATCTCAGGTTTAAATATTTTTTTACTCTGATATAAAAAGCTTGGATTTTTTGGGTGGCTCTACCCAATTGAGTAGATCCACATATAATACATGATACTAGAGCGATCGCCATCCCAGGCTCTACTCTAGATCGCAATATTTTCGTCACTTTGAGAGACACATCAAAATGAACCACAACGGACTGCCACAAAAGCAAGGCCTGTACGATCCGCAGTTCGAGCACGACGCTTGCGGAGTCGGATTCATCGTACACATGAAGGGTAACAAATCCCACGAAATTGTCGAGCAGGCACTGACAATCCTATTGAACCTCGACCACCGAGGCGCGTGCGGCTGCGAACCCAACACCGGAGACGGGGCGGGGATTTTAATGCAATTGCCCCACAAGTTTCTCCAGAAAGTAACGGCGGCCCTAAACATCGAACTTCCCGAAGCCGGCGAGTACGGCGTTGGCGCGATTTACTCATCGCCAAATCGAACTGAACGGGAAAACGGCAAACGCATTTTTGAGGAAATCGCCGCAGAAGAAGGCCAGGAAGTGCTCGGCTGGCGCGATGTTCCCACGGACAACTCGTCCCTGGGCGACACCGCCAAATCTAGCGAACCCTTCATGCAGCAAGTTTTCCTCCGGCGCGCTGCAGGTATTGACGAGGCGGCTTTCGAGCGGAAACTGTACGTCATCCGCAAACGGGCTCACAATGCGATTCGCAGGACTAACACAGACCCCTACTGGTACAATTCCACTCTCTCGTGCCGGACGATCGTCTACAAGGGTATGTTAATGCCGGTGCAAGTCGGCGATTACTATCCCGAACTGCACGACCCCGACATGGAAAGCGCTCTAGCCCTGGTTCACTCGCGCTTCAGCACGAATACTTTTCCGAGTTGGGAACGATCGCACCCTTACCGCTACATCGCCCACAACGGCGAAATTAACACGATGCGCGGCAACATTAACTGGATGCACGCGCGGCAATCGCTGTTCGAGTCGGAACTGTTCGGCGATGACTTAAAGAAAATCCCCAATTTAATCAATATCGAAGGCAGCGACTCGACGATTTTTGACAATGCTTTGGAATTGCTGAATTTGGCCGGGCGTTCTTTGCCGCACGCCGTAATGATGATGATTCCCGAACCTTGGACAGCCCACGAGTCCATGAGTGACGAGAAAAAAGCTTTCTACGAATACCATTCTTGCTTGATGGAACCTTGGGACGGCCCAGCTTCGATCGCATTTACCGACGGTACTTCGATCGGGGCCGTGCTCGATCGCAACGGTTTGCGCCCTTCCCGCTACTGCGTTACCAAAGACGACTTGGTAATTATGGCATCGGAAGCGGGAGTTTTGCCGATCGCGCCAGAACGAATTGTATCAAAAGGTCGCTTGCAACCGGGGCGGATGTTCCTGGTAAATACTGAGGAAGGCCGCATCGTCTCTGACGAGGAAATTAAACATCAAATTGCCTCGGAACACCCGTACCGCGAGTGGATCGACGAGCACATGGTCGAAATCGCCAAACTGAAAGATGCGCCGGCAGTAGCAGAATCCCACCCGGAAACATTATTGCAGCGGCAAATGGCCTTTGGCTACACCTTTGAAGAACTGCGGTTGCTGTTAGCGCCGATGGCGAAAGATGGCGTGGAAGCTGTCGGCGCGATGGGTGCGGATACGCCGCTGGCGGTGCTTTCCAACCGCCCAAAACTGCTTTACGAATACTTCCAGCAGTTGTTTGCTCAAGTTACCAATCCGCCGATCGATTCTATCCGCGAAGAAATTGTAACTTCTGCCGAAACTACGATCGGCGCTGAACGCAATTTGCTCAAACCAGAACCCGAAAGCTGTCATTTGATTGAACTGAAAACGCCTATTCTCAGCAATGAAGAATTAGCTAAGCTCAAACACGTAAATGAGGGCAATTTCCGGTCGATTACACTGCCGATTTTGTTTGACCCCAAAAGCGGGGTAAAAGGTCTTGAACAGGCTTTAGAAGAGGTTTTCGCAGCAGCAGACAGCGCGATCGCCTCCGGGGTGAATATCATCATTTTGAGCGATCGGGACATCAGTCCAGACAAAGCCCCAATTCCGGCACTGCTGGCAGTTGCGGGCCTGCACCACCACTTGATCCGCAAAGGTACGCGCACGCGGGCGGGACTCGTGCTCGAATCCGGCGAACCGAGGGAAGTGCATCACTTTGCGACACTAATTGGATATGGTTGTGGCGCGATTAATCCGTATTTGGCCTTTGAGACGATCGCCGATTCGATCCGCGAAGGATTGCTGCTAAATGTCGAGTACAAAACAGCTTGCAAAAACTACGTCAAAGCCGCTACTAAAGGTGTGACGAAAGTTGCCTCGAAAATTGGGATTTCCACAATTCAAAGTTATCGCGGCGCCCAGATTTTTGAGGCGATCGGCTTAAACAAATCCGTAGTCGATAAATACTTTGCTTGGACAGCCTCGCGGATTGAAGGGGTAGACCTCGAAGTCATCGCCCAAGAAGCAATTTTGCGCCATACTCACGCTTTCCCCGATCGCCCAGCCAGCGGACATACTCTCGATGTCGGCGGCGAATATCAGTGGCGGAAAGAAGGCGAGGCGCATTTGTTTAGTCCGCAGACAATTCACGCGCTGCAAAAGTCGGTGCGCGAGGGCAGTTATACGCTTTTCAAACAGTATTCTGGGCTGGTAAACGAACAAAACCAGCAGCATTTTACCTTGCGCGGTTTGTTGCAATTCAAGCAGCGGGAATCGATACCGATTGAGGAAGTTGAACCGATCGAATCTATTCTCAAACGCTTTAAAACAGGGGCGATGAGTTACGGTTCGATTTCTAAAGAAGCCCACGAATCTCTGGCGATCGCGATGAACCGCATTGGCGGCAAATCGAACACCGGTGAAGGCGGGGAAGACACGGAACGCTACACTTGGACGAACGATCGGGGCGACTCGAAAAACAGCGCGATCAAACAAGTTGCTTCCGGGCGTTTTGGCGTTACCAGCTTGTACCTTTCCCAAGCGCGGGAACTGCAAATCAAGATGGCGCAAGGCGCGAAACCCGGAGAAGGCGGACAGTTGCCCGGTAAAAAAGTATACCCGTGGATTGCCAAGGTGCGGAACTCGACTCCGGGTGTGGGTTTGATTTCGCCTCCTCCTCACCACGACATTTATTCGATCGAAGATTTGGCCGAATTGATTCACGACTTGAAAAATTCCAACCGGGAAGCGCGGATTAGCGTCAAACTCGTGTCGGAAGTTGGAGTCGGGACGATCGCGGCCGGGGTTGCGAAGGCCCACGCCGATGTCGTGTTGATTTCCGGCTACGACGGCGGAACCGGCGCTTCGCCGCAAACTTCGATCAAACACGCGGGATTACCTTGGGAATTGGGACTGGCGGAAACTCACCAGACTTTGGTACTCAACAATCTCCGCAGCCGGATTGTCGTGGAAACTGACGGTCAAATGAAAACCGGCCGCGATGTAGTAATTGCTGCACTCCTTGGCGCTGAGGAATTCGGTTTTGCGACTGCGCCGCTGGTGACTTTGGGCTGCATTATGATGCGCGTTTGCCACCTGAACACTTGCCCCGTGGGCGTAGCGACGCAAGACCCGCTGCTGCGGAAAAACTTTATCGGCGACCCCGATCACACGGTAAACTTTATGACCTTCGTCGCGCAGGAAGTCCGGGAAATTATGGCGCAGTTGGGCTTCCGCACGCTGAATGAAATGGTGGGGCGGACTGATGTTTTGGAAGCCAAACAAGCTGTGGAACACTGGAAGGCTAAGGGTTTGGATTTCTCGAAAATCCTTTACCAGCCGGAGGTTGGGGCGGATGTCGGGCGCTATTGCCAGATGGCGCAGGATCACGGGTTGGAAAAGTCCCTGGATATGACTGTGTTGTTGGATTTGTGCAAAGGTGCGATCGAAAACGGCGAAAAAGTCCACGCCAAACTGCCGATTACCAATGTCAACCGCGTTGTCGGCACAATTCTCGGCAACGAAATCACCAAACGCCACTGGGAAGGTTTGCCGGATGACACGGTGCACCTGCACTTCCAAGGCAGCGCCGGACAAAGCTTTGGCGCATTCGTGCCCAAGGGAGTCACCCTGGAGCTCGAAGGCGAAGCTAACGACTATTTGGGCAAGGGCCTCAGCGGCGGCAAAATCATCCTGTATCCGTCGCCAGCTTCTACCTTTGTCGCGGAAGAAAACGTGATTGTCGGTAACGTAGTGCTTTACGGCGCGACTGCTGGCGAGGTTTTCATCCGAGGGATGGCGGGCGAACGTTTTGGGGTGCGTAACTCCGGCGTGAATACAGTAGTTGAAGGTGTGGGCGATCACGGTTGCGAGTACATGACTGGCGGCAAAGTTGTAGTTTTGGGTGAAACCGGGCGCAATTTTGCTGCGGGTATGAGTGGCGGTGTTGCTTACATTTTGGATGAGGCGGGGGATTTTGCTACTCGCTGCAATATGTCGATGGTGGATTTGGAAAAATTGGAGGATGTTGAGGAAATTAGCGATTTGCGGCAGTTAATTCAGACTCATTTTGATTTGACTGGAAGTGCGAAGGCATCGAAGGTTTTGGCAAATTGGGATTCGATGTTGCCGGTGTTTGTGAAGGTGATGCCGAGGGATTATAAGCGGGTGTTGCAGGCTATTGAAAGGGCGATCGCATCGGGTTTAAGCGGTGATGATGCGCTGACGGCTGCATTTGAAGAAAACGCTCGCGATGTCGCCCGAATTGGGGGCAGTTAGTAAATCCAAGAAACCGGGTTTCTGCGATATTTTGGCATCTTACCGAGATTTAGGAAGAAACCCGGTTTCTGACTCCCGCGCACAGAGACCATAATCCAAGAAACC